>DASVMH010000216.1:0-9223 GCA_036384455.1 Marmoricola sp.
AGCGGGCTGATCATGCCGCTGATGATGTTCATCGGGAACCTCAACTACGTGCTGGTCGCCGTCGTCGGCGGGCTGCGGGTCGCGAACGGCTCGATGTCCCTCGGTGACGTGCAGGCCTTCATCCAGTACTCCCGCCAGTTCACCCAGCCGCTGACCCAACTCGCCTCGATGGCCAACCTGCTGCAGTCCGGAGTCGCCAGCGCCGAGCGGGTCTTCGAACTGCTCGACGCTCCGGAGGAGGAGCCGGATGCTCAGGGTGCCCCCGCCGCGGATCGCCGCGGCGAGGTCCGCTTCGAGGACGTCGCCTTCTCCTACGACCCCGCGAAGCCGCTGATCGAGGACCTCTCCCTGGTCGCCCGCCCCGGGCGTACCGTCGCGATCGTCGGGCCCACCGGCGCCGGCAAGACCACCCTGGTCAACCTGGTGATGCGCTTCTACGACGTGGACGCGGGCCGCATCACCCTCGACGGCGTCGACATCACGTCGATGCCGCGCGAGGCGTTGCGCTCCCAGATCGGGATGGTGTTGCAGGACACCTGGCTCTTCGAGGGCAGCATCCGCGACAACATCGCGTACGGCCGCCCCGACGCCACCGAGGAGCAGATCCTCGAGGCCGCGCAGGCGACCTTCGTGGACCGCTTCGTGCATTCGCTGCCCGAGGGGTACGACACCGTGGTCGACGAGGAGGGTTCCAACCTGTCGGCCGGGGAGCGGCAGCTGGTGACGATCGCGCGGGCCTTCCTCTCCGACCCCGCGTTGCTGATCCTCGATGAAGCGACCTCGTCGGTGGACACCCGTACCGAACTGCTGTTGCAGCATGCGATGGCCGCGCTGCGCAGCGACCGCACCTCCTTCGTCATCGCGCACCGACTCTCCACGATCCGTGATGCCGACCTGATCCTGGTCATGGAGGACGGTGCGATCATCGAGCAGGGCAACCACGAGCAGCTGCTCGCCGCCGACGGCGCGTACGCCCGCCTCTACCAGTCCCAGTTCGCCGCCGGTCAGGTCGAGGAGGACGTCGCCTGACGGCCGGCCGGGGCGTTATGCGTTGTTTCGCCCAGCCGGCCGTTATGTAACGCGGGGTTATTGCGTGTACACAAGCGCCGGAACGTACGGAATCCGCAGCAACACCCTGACTACATGTACGCACGCCTTCGTGCGCCACATCGGCGTTTCAGACCTTGTACACAAGCAATAACCCCGCGTTACATGGGCCTCCGGGCCTCCGGGCCTCTCCCCGGGCGCGGCCGGCCCATTAACCCGTTGAGCGGAGGGGTCGGACGACCTACGGTTGCCGTACACGGGAAAGGAGGTGGTCCGAAGAATGAATTCTCAAAGGACGCGTGAGGTGGCTGCGCGCTAGTAGCATCGACTCGTCGGTGAGGCCGGCGATTCCCAACGCAGACACCCGACCCGCAGGCGATCCGGCCCACGTCCGCCCGGAGCGGTCCGCACGGACCACGCCTGCGGGTCGCTGCGTCCGACGCCACTAAGATCGGGACATGGCAGATCAGGACGCCCGCGCAGCGGAGATCCGCGCGCTCGAGCGCGAGCTCGCCGCGATGGTGCGTCGGATCAAGCGGGCGATCGCCACCCGCGCCCACATGGTCCACCCCGAACTGGCCGCCGCATCCTGGTCGATGTTGGCGAGCCTGCGCGATGACGGTCCGCAGCGCTCGGCCGATCTGTCCGAGCGGTTCAGCATCGACAAGGGCGCGGTCAGCCGGCAGGTCTCCACCCTCGAGGACCTCGGCCTGGTCGGCCGCGAACCCGACCCCGACGACGGCCGCGCGCAACTGCTGCGCCTGACCGAGGAGGGCGCACGCAGGGTCGACGAGGTCGACGCCCGCCGTCGCGAGTGGTACGAAGGCCGCCTCTCCGACTGGGGTGCCGCCGAGATCGGCGACCTGGCCGAGCGACTGGGTGCCTACAACCGCGCCCTCGACAGCGACTGAGCCGTCCTCAGCGATCCGATCACGCGTTGAACCGTGCCGGATCCACCGTGACCCAGATGTGGCTGGCCCGCCCGACCAGGACGCCGGATCCGGTGTGGATCGAGGCGCCGGTGAAGGTACGCCGGCCCTGGGCGTCCACGGCGCGACCCATCACGACACAGGGCTCGTCAGGACTCGGGACATGGCTCACCGAGGCGGTCATCCGGCCCAACACCATCAGCCGGTCGGTCAGGTCGCCGGCCCAGCCGCCGACGCAATCGAGGGCGGCCCATACGACGGCCTCGTCGACGTCGGCCGGTGGCAGCCACGGCGCCGCCACCCGGGTGTGCCCCTCGGGCGAGGGTGTCACCGCGCCCGGGAAGATGTGCAGGCCGTCGGCGTTGCCCGTCCCGCACGCGTAGCAGGTCGGGAACGGGTGGAAGGCATGCCCGGGATAGGACGCGGAGGCCTCCGTCGCCTCGGCGTACGACACGGGCTCGATCGTGGTGAGGTCGGCGGCGTCGGCCCGTACGGCGGTCGCGATGACCGTGTCCCCGTCACGCAGGACCACCCCGTCGTCCTCGGGGACGAGCGCGAGAGGACGGTGCAGGGGTGGCGGCGCCTTGAGGGTCACCTCGGCGCCGGAGCCGGTGCCACCGACCAGGGGGTGTGCCACCCGCCCGGCGACGTACCCGCCGTTGCCGGACTTCGCCGGACCGCGGTGTCGCTCGTCGATGATCATTTCGCCGATCCGCCCATCCACGGTCCACACACTGCATGTCTTGGGGGTCTATGGGCAAGAATGGGAGCGTGAGCGACTTGATCGACACCACCGAGATGTACCTCCGCACGATCTACGAGCTCGTGGAGGAGGGGATCGTGCCGCTGCGCGCGCGGATTGCCGAGCGCCTGCACCAGAGTGGTCCGACGGTCAGCCAGACGGTGGCGCGCATGGAGCGCGACGGGTTGGTCACGGTCGAGGGTGACCGCCACCTCGAGCTCACCGACGACGGGATGGCTGCCGCCACCCGCGTGATGCGCAAGCATCGTCTGGCCGAGCGGCTGCTGGTCGACGTGATCGGGCTCGGCTGGGAGCAGGTCCACGAGGAGGCCTGCCGGTGGGAACACGTCATGAGCGAGACCGTCGAGCGCCGGCTGCTCGAGCTGTTGGGACACCCGACGGAGTCGCCGTACGGCAACCCGATCCCCGGCCTGCCCGAGCTCGGTGCCGACGAGACCGGTGAGGACTTCATGGAGGGCGTCGAGCCGCTGTCCGCGATCGACTCCACCGACTCGGTGCGCGTCAGCGTGCGCCGGATCAGCGAGGAGATGCAGAAGGACGACGAGCTGATGGCTGCGCTGCGCCGCATCGGCGCTCGCCCCGGTGAGGTCGTCACTGCGGCGGCTGGCCCCGAAGGCGTCCTGGTCGGCAGCGGCGGCGAGACCGCCGAGATCATGCCCGAGGCAGCCGAGCACATCTTCGTCCGCAGAGTCTGAGTCATCTCGCGTTCGTGGAATAGGTGAAGGGCCGCTCTCGCCGCCCCCGTATCCTTGTGTCGTGAAGGCACTCCTGCTCGAAAGCATCCACCCCCGCGCCCACGAGGTCTTCGAGGCGGCGGGGATCGAGGTCGAGACCCGTCCGGGCGCCCTGGGCGAGGACGACCTGATCGAGGCGCTGCAGGGTGTGCAGCTGCTCGGCATCCGCTCCGGGACCAACCTGACCGCGAAGGTCGTCGAGAACACCGATCTGCTCGCGGTCGGGGCCTTCTGCATCGGCACCAACCAGATCGACCTCGACGCGACCGCAGCCCACGGGGTCGCTGCCTTCAACGCGCCCTACTCCAACACCCGCAGCGTCGTCGAGCTCGTCATCGGCGAGATCATCGCGCTCGCGCGACGACTGCCGGAGAAGACGCAGAAGATGCACGACGGCCTGTGGGACAAGTCCGCCAAGGGCTCCCACGAGATCCGCGGCCGGGTGCTCGGCATCGTCGGCTACGGCAACATCGGCTCGCAGCTCTCGGTCGTCGCCGAGGCGCTCGGGCTGCGCGTGATCTTCTACGACGCCGCCGACCGACTCGCCCACGGCAACGCGCGCCGGATGCCGTCGCTGGACGCCCTGCTCGCCGAGGCCGACGTCGTCTCGCTGCACGTCGACGGTCGCCCCGGCAACGCCGGGCTGTTCGGCGCGGAGCAGTTCGACAAGATGAAGCCCCGCTCGATGTTCATCAACGCTGCCCGCGGCATGGTCGTCGACACCGAGGCGTTGCGCGAGCGGATCCTGTCCGGGCACATCGCCGGTGCTGCTCTCGACGTCTTCCCGGTCGAGCCGAAGAAGCAGGGTGACCCGTTCGAGTCGCCGCTGCGCGGGCTCGACAACGTGATCCTCACCCCGCACGTCGGCGGCTCCACCCAGGAGGCGCAGGAGGAGATCGGTGGCTTCGTGGCCGGCAAGTTGGCGGCGTACGTCGCGGCGGGCAGCACCGCCAACTCCGTGAACCTCCCCGAGGTGCAGGTCGCCAACGACGGCACCTCCAGGATCACCCACCTGCACCGCTCGGTGCCCGGCGTGCTCGCCGAGATCGTCACCATCCTCGGTGAGGCGGACGCCAACATCCTCGGCCAGCAACTCGCCACCCGCGGCGAGATCGGCTATGCCGTGATCGACGTCGAGTCGTCGCTCGCGGAGTCGACGGTGGAGAAGCTCGCCGCGCTGCCCTCGACGATCCGGCTCCGCTCGCTCTGAGCCGCGAGGAATTCCGAGCAGCCCATCTCGAGCTTGACCGTGGCGAGGTCGTCACCACGCGTCGCGCCCCGGTTGACGATGACGATCGGCAGCCCGGCGCGGTACGCCTGGCGTACGAACCGGAAGCCCGACATCACTGTCAGGCTCGACCCGAGCACCAGCAGCGCCTGTGTCGCGGCGACCGCGGCGACACAGCGGTCCACCCGATCGCGGGGGACGTTCTCGCCGAAGAAGACGACATGGGGCTTGAGCCGTCCGTCGCATGCTGAGCAGGTGGGGACGACGAAGTCGTGGGTGTCCTCCAACTCGACATCGCCGTCGGGTCGGGCGGTGACGTCGCCATGCGTGTGGGCGTATCCGGGGTTGGCGGCCGCCATCGCCGTCTGCACCTGGCTGCGCGGCCACACCCGCCGACAGTCGAGGCAGACCACCTCGCTGACCCGTCCGTGCAACTCCACGAGTGGGTCCTGACCGGCGCGTGCGTGCAGGCCGTCGACGTTCTGGGTGATCACGAGTTCCGGCGCCATCGCCGCGAGCAGGTGGTGACCGGTGTTGGGCTCGGCGCCGCCCATGCGCGACCAGCCGACGTGTGCGCGCGCCCAGTAGCGCTGCTGGTTCGCCGCCGATGCGACGAAATCCTGATAGGTCATCGGCATCCTGACCGCGGGTGTTCCTGCCGGTCGCGGGCCGCGGTAGTCGGGGATGCCGGAGTCGGTCGAGATGCCGGCTCCGGTCAGGACGACGGCTCGCCGGTCGGCGAGCAGAGCGACCGCGGCTGCGACAGGTTCAGTCACCGAACGTCCTATGCGTACCGTGCTTGGGCGCGTGCCCGAGCCTTCGCGGCCTCCGCCTCGCGGTTCTTCGGCGGTGCGGTCGTGGTGAGGGCGTCGAGCAACCTCTGGGTCGTCGCCGCGACGTCTCGTACGGCCTCGTCGAAGGCCGCCTGGTTGGCGATCGAGGGCTTGGTGCTCCCGCTGATCTTGCGGACGTACTGGACGGCCGCGGAGTGAACCTCGTCGCGGGTCGCCGGAGGCTCGAAGTTGTGGAGGGTCCGGATGTTGCGGCACATGTGCCCAGGCTACGTCGATCGGGTGCGTCGAGGGATGGGCCGGCGTTGGTTCCGGCGCCGGGATCGGTCACGATGGGGTCATGGCAGGCAACGCGGCGCAGGCCGATCGGGACTTCGACATCGTGCTCTTCGGAGCGACCGGTTTCACCGGGGGGCTGACGGCGGACTATCTCGCCGAGCATGCGCCGGATGGCTGCCGTTGGGCGTTGGCGGGTCGCAATGAGGCCAAGCTCGAGGACGTACGCCGCCGCCTCGCCGGGATCGATCCCGCCCTCGCCGACCTTCCGCTGCTGCATGCCGACGCCGATGACCCGGCGACGCTCGCGGATGTGGCCGCCCGGGCGCGTGTGGTGATCAGCACCGTGGGGCCCTACCTGCTCTACGGTGAGCCGCTCGTGCGCGCCTGTGCCGAGTCCGGCACCGACTACGTCGACCTGACCGGTGAGCCCGAGTTCGTCGACCGGATGTACCTCGCCCATCACGAGACGGCGGTCGGCACCGGAGCCCGACTCGTGCACGCCTGTGGCTTCGACTCGATCCCGCACGACCTCGGCGCGTACTTCACCGTCCGAGAGCTTCCGGACGGCCGCCCGATCCGGGTCCGCGCCGTGGTGCGCTCCAACGGGAGCTTCTCCGGTGGCACGTTCCACTCAGCGATGACCGCATTCTCGCGGGCCAAGCAGATGCGGGAGATCTTTGCCGAGCGCCGCAGGGCCGAGCCGCGTCCCGAGGGGCGTAAGGCGCGGGCCGTAGCCGGCAAGCCCGGCCGCGATCGTGAGCTCGGGTTGTGGTTGCTCCCGCTGCCGACGATCGATCCGCAGATCGTGGCCCGCTCGGCGGCCGCCCTGCCGGCGTACGGCCCCGATTTCGGATACTCCCACTTCGCCGGCCTCAAGACGTTGCGCTACACGCTGGGCAGCATGGTCGCCGTGCCGAGCCTTGCGATGGCCGCCCAGATCACGCCGTTGCGCAAGGCGCTGATGGACCGGGTCCAGCCCGGGCAGGGGCCTTCGGCGGGCCGGCGGGAGAAGACCTGGTTCACCGTCGACTTCTTCGGTGAGGCCGGCGGTGCGACGGTGCACACGAGGGTCAGTGGCGGCGACCCGGGATACACCGAGACGGCCAAGATGCTCGCCGAGTCGGCGCTGTGCCTGGCCTTCGACGACAACCCCGATGTCGCCGGACAGGTCACGACGGCGACGGCGATGGGGGATGCCCTCCTCGACCGTCTGCAGGCCGCCGGCCTGCGCTTCGAGGTTCTCTGAACCGGCCCCTTCAGCATTCCCCAAGTCTCGGGTCCTACCCTGCAGATGTGTCGCGCCGTTCATTCGCAGCCGCCGCGCTGACCCTGGTCGCACTGATGTGCCTCAGTGTCGGCTGCACGAAGCTCGGCACCGGCGGCGGTCACGGCAACAAATGGAGTGACGTCACCTACGCGGTGTCCGGCTCCGGTCAGGCCGACGTCGCGTACGCCAGGAGCGGCACCTCTCAACTGACCACCCGCCGTGCGGTGCACCTGCCCTTCTCCGAGACGGTCCAGATCATCGACCACAGCCAGACGATCTATCGCGTCACGGCGAAGGACGCGACCGGCCCACTGCACTGCAAGATCACCGTCAACGGCGTCGTCGTCTATCAGCAATCCGCCCCGGCCGGCCAACCGGTCACCTGCTCCTTCGTGAAATAGCCGCGACGTCACTTCCGCCGCCCCGCCGCGGTCGGTCACACTTCGGGCATGCGGTTGCGCGTGGTTCGCTGGCTCTATCGCCGTCTGGGCCGGCAGTCGTGGCTCGTCCTGGCGGTGACCCAGGGTTCGGCTGCGGCCTTCGTCGCGGTGGTCACGGTGCTGCTCTCAGCCACCTACTTCGATCCGCCGCGCAATCGGGCACTCGTCGTCGCCCTGATCGGGGCCGCAGCAAGCGCTGCCGTCGTCGCCGTCGTGGCGTACGAGCAACGCGCCATCCTCGAGCGCCTGCACACGTGGCGCGAGGCCCCCGAGCACGACCCGGCCGAGACGGTCACCCTGTGGAACCAGGTCGTCTCGGAGACATGGGAGCGCTTCCGCTCTCGCAGCGGCAAGATCAACGTGTGCGCCGTCCTCGCGGCCACCGTGGCGGCGGCAACGCTGTGGAACATCGGCTGGGCGGGCTGGGGCGCGATGATCCTGGCGTGCGTCGTCCCGGTCGGCTATGCCGTGGTGGTCAGTTATTCGATCAGCGAGTTGCTGACCCGGCCCCTGGCCGAGGAGGTGGCGGCCGAACTGCCCGACGAGTTCGTGCTCGAGCCGTCGCGGCTGACCGTGGTGCGGCGCCTCAAGATCGCCCTGCCGGCCTACACCTCCGTCGCGGCGATGGGAGCCGCCAGCCTCCTGCCGCACCGCAACGGAGCGGCCGCGCTCGCGATCGCCGCAGGGATCTCGATCGCGATCGGCGTCGGTCTCTCGGCCGAACTCACGACGTTGCTCGGCGACGCGCTGACCGAGCCCGTGCGCCGATTGCGGGACCAGGTGATGCGGGTGCGCGACGGCGACTTCGCCGCGCGTACGCCCGTGCTCAGCAGTGACGAACTCGGTGAGCTCGCCCACGAGGTCAACGGCATGACGCGCGGCCTCGTCGAGCGTGAGCAGATCCGCGAGGCGTTCGGCACGTACGCCGACAAGGGCGTCGTCGAGGTCATCATGTCGGGTGCGTTCCCGCCCGAGGGGCTCGAGATGACCGTGTCGATCCTGTTCTGCGACGTGCGCGGCTTCACGTCGTACGCCGAGCAGGCGACCGCCCCCCAGGTGATCGCCACGCTCAACGAGATGTTCTCCGCGATCGTGCCGATCGTGGAGCGGCACGGGGGCCACATCGACAAATTCATGGGAGACGGGTTGCTCGCCGTCTTCGGCGCGCCGGACCCGCTGCCCGACCATGCCGACCGCGCGGTGGCGGCCGCCTGCGAGATCGTCACCGCCGTACGCCTGGGCGACACCGGCCTGACCGTCGGCGCGGGGGTGAACACCGGACCTGTCGTCGCCGGTCCCATCGGCGGCGCGGGCCGACTGAATTTCAGCGTCATCGGCGACGTGGTCAACGTCGCGGCGCGGGTCGAGTCGGCCACGCGCGAGACCGGGGACGACGTCCTGCTCACCGACGCCACCCGCCGTGCGCTCCAGCATCCGCCGACCCTGGTCTCCCGAGGCGGCCGCGAGCTCAAGGGGAAGGCCGAGCCCGTCGAGTTGTTCGCGTTGGCCTGAACCCCTGACCCTTTTCGCGCTGAGACCCCAAAACTCTGACGCTTTTTCGCGCCGAGACCCCAAGAGAATGACGTCCAGATGCACCGAGTCCAAAACAGGTGGACACGATTTTGGACTCGGTGCGTTTTTGCGTCAGAGTTTTGGGGTCTCGGCGACGTGGTGCCCCGGGCGAGAGTCGAACTCGCGACCTTTCGCTTAGGAGGCGGCTGCTCTATCCACTGAGCTACCGGGGC
>DASVMH010000217.1:0-4621 GCA_036384455.1 Marmoricola sp.
CGCCGGACAAGTACGTCGACAAGGCGCTCAACGTGCTGGTCATGGGCGACGACACCCGGAAGGGCCAGGGGCCGGCGATCGGTGGGTCGACGCCGGGTCTCTCGGACACCACGATCCTGCTGCACCTCTCGGCTGACCGGAAGTTCGCCTACGGCATCAGCCTGCCCCGCGACGCGATGGTCCAGCGACCCGCGTGCAAGACCGGAGAAGGCAGCGTCGATCCCGGTGGGCTGACCCAGTTCAACGCGGCGTACGCCATCGGCGGACCCGCCTGCACCATCAAGACCGTGCAGCAGCTCACCGGCATCCGCATCGACCACTTCGCCGTGATCAAGTTCCGCGGGTTCAAGAAGATGGTCGATGCGATCCACGGCGTCAAGGTCTGCGTCCCGCAGGCGATCGACGACAACTACATGAACAGCAACATCCATTTCCCCAAGGGCACCTACACCATCAACGGGGAGCAGGCGCTCAACTACGTGCGTGAGCGCCACGGCGTCGGTGACGGCTCGGACCTCGGCCGGATGAAACGCCAGCAGGCGTTCCTCGCCTCGATGATCAACAAGGTGGTCTCGGCCGGCACGCTGGCCAACCCGGTCCGGCTCTACAAGTTCCTCGACGCCGCGACGAGTTCGCTGATCACCGACAAGGCGTTCAGCCACCTGGGCGCGCTCGCCGGGCTCGGCCGCTCGCTGGAACACATCGGGCTGAGCAAGGTGAAGTTCATCAGCGTCCCGAACCAGCCCTATCCGCCGGACACCAACCGCGTCGAGTGGGCGCCGACCGCGAAGCATCTCTGGTATCGCATCCTGCACGACAAGCCGCTCTCGAAGACCGACTCCGCGGATGCGCTCAACGCTGCCAACGTGGCCGGGAAGAAGCACAAGAGCACGGCCGAGCAGAAGGAGCAGGCCGCCCGCGTCGGGCTCTGTGCCTGATCGGGGTGGATAGCCCGGGGGCCGCCGCGTCGTTGTGCAACCTGGACCCGATCTAGGAGTGTGCATGACGACCTCGTTCTCCCGACGTTCCGTTCTCGGCGGCGCTGCAGGAGGGATGGTCGCGGTCGGCGTCGGTGCCGGCCTCGACGCCGCCGATGCGGCCACCCACCACGGCTCGCTGCCGCACTCGGTCGACGTGGTGGTCGTGGGGGGCGGACTCAGCGGCCTGACCGCAGCCCGTCGGCTGCACGCGAAGGGACACTCCGTGCTCGTCCTGGAGGCCCGCGACCGTGTGGGTGGGCGGATCCTCAACCACAAGCTCCGCGACGGCTCGGTGATCGAGTCGGGCGGTGCCTTCATCGGGCCGACCCAGGACCGGATCGCCGCGCTCGCCAAGGAGCTGAAGGTCAAGACGTTCAAGGAGTACACCGCCGGCAAGAGCGTGTACGTCGCGGGCGGCAAGGTGCAGACGTTCAACGGCACCGTGCCGACGACGCAACTCGGCCTCCTCGCCCCGGATGCCCTGCTGCTGCAGAACCGGATCGACAACCTGGCGGCGCAGATCGATGTCAATGCCCCGTGGAAGCACGCCAAGGCAGCGGAATGGGACAAGCTCACGCTGCACGAGTGGATCGTCGACAACGCGGTCGACGACGGCGTCGTCGACGTCATCGGTTCGTGGACGCAGCCCGGCTTCGGGGCGGACCCGCACGAGTTGTCGCTGCTGTTCGTGCTCTGGTACGTCGCCTGCTCGGGCAATGCGAGCAACAAAGGCACCTTCGAGCGCAACGCCGACACCGCTGATGGAGCGCAGGAGTCGAGATTCGTCGGTGGTTCGCAACGGATCCCGCTCGCGATCGCGAAGCGTCTCGGCCATCGGGTCGCCCTCAACGCCGCCGTGCACAAGATCGTGCAGAAGAAGGGCCACGTGTACGTGCATTCCGCCCGCGGCGCGGTGCGGGCGAAGCGGGTGATCGTGGCCGCGCCGCCCAGGTCGTCCGCAACATCGACTTCTCCCCGAACATGTCGATGCGGCGCCAGCAACTGTTGAAACACATGCCGATGGGCAATCTGATGAAGTGCGACGCGGTGTACAAGAAGCCGTTCTGGCGCGCTAACGGCCGCAACGGGTTCGGCATCGCACTCGAGGGGCCGACGCGCGCCGTGTTCGACAACAGTCCCCCCGACTCCGACCTCGGTGTGCTGCTCGCGTTCGTGGGCGGGGACACCTGGCGCAAGTACGGTCTGGAGACCCCGGCCAAACGGCGTGCCGCGATGCTCGCAGGCTTCGCGCAGATGTTCGGCGACGAGGCGTTGCACCCGATCGACTTCGTCGAGCACGACTGGAACGAACAGCGCTGGACCGGCGGTGGACCGGTGGCGATCATGGGTCCGGGCACGATGACCAGTTTCGGGTCGTCGTTGCGTGTGCCCCACGGTCGGGTGCACTGGGCCGGCACGGAGACCTCGACCTATTGGACCGGATACATGGACGGCGCCGTACGCGCCGGCGAGCGGGCGGCGGACGAGGTGCGCGCCAAGCTCTGACCCCCAGCACCGCCTCCGGCTTGCCGTTACGCATTTGTTACCGCAAGATGGAGGCGATGAAGGTGGTGCTCTCTGGGGGGACCGGCGTGATCGGCCGGGCTGCGCTCCCCGCTCTGCTCGCGGCGGGCCATGAGGTCGTCGTGTTGAGCCGCAGCCTGCCCAACCATGAGTTCGCGCGCAGCCACGGTGCCGAGGCCGTCGAGGGCGATCTGCTCGACCCCGACTCGCTCAAGCGTGCGTACGCCGGCGCCGACGCGGTGGTCAACCTCGCCAGCCAGATCCCGATCGGCTACACCGCCGTGCTGCCCGGCGCATGGCGGCGCAGCGACGAACTGCGGACGACCGGCGTCGCCCACGTCGTGGCCGCCGCCGCCGAGGCGGGCGTACGCCGGGTGGTGCAGGAGAGCGTCAGTTACGTGTACGCCGACGCGGGCGACTCCTGGATCGATGAGGACGACCCGCTCGAGATCACCGCAGCGACCGAGCCGGTCGCGGTCGCCGAGTCGCGGGTCCAGGAGTATTCCGACTCCGTCCGCACCGGTGTCGTCCTGCGCTTCGGCTCCACGGTCGGGGCCGACCCGCAGACCGCGTTCATGCTGCGCGGTGCGCGCAACGGGCGTCCGGTCGGATTCGGCCGGCCGGAGGGCTGGGCGCACATCATCCACACCGACGATCTCGGCGCGGCGGTCGTGGCGGCGCTGCACGCCCCGAGCGGGGTCTACAACGTGGGCGCCGAGCCCGTCCGGCGCGCAGACCTCGCGGAGGGCTTCGCGAGCAGCGTCGGGGTGGACCGTCCGCAGTTCCTCGGACCGATCCTCCGTCGGGTCGCCGGGGGACGCATCGAGCCGCTCACGCGCTCGCTGCGGGTCTGCTCGGAACGCTTCACCGCGAACACCGGTTGGGCGCCGAGCCGGCCACATTTCGATGCGTCCTGGCTTGCTGCGGCTGCCGAACTCCAGAGCTCGCCATGAGCGGCCCCCCTCCGCAGCCGGACGACGATGCCGCCGCCCGGGCCGCTCGTCGACGCAGGCTCGAGGAGATCTTCGGCACCGGGCTCCCGGACCAGACCGCCGACGACCTCGACGATCCCGGACGGGAGGCGGACGAGAAGAAGCGCACGGAGGAGTGGCTGCGCAGGCAGGTCCCGCCACACCACGGCTGAGCAGGACGCGCGAACGCCCCCGGGGGCAGTTCCCGGGGGCGTTCGTACGGGCTGTTGCTCAGGCCGCTCCGCCGCGCTGACGCAGGGCGTCGCGGATCTCGGTGAGGAGCGCGATCTCCTCCGAGGGGCCCTCCTCGGCGGCGGGGAAGTACTTCTCCTTCGCCTTGGTGTAGGGGAGCACGACGCCGAAGTAGACGACCGCGGCCAAGATCACGAAGGCGACCAGTGCGGTGATGAATACGCCGACGTGCACGCCGCCCGGCGTGTAGTGGCTGAAGTCGGGGGTGCCGCCGGCCTTGCCGATCAGGTCCATCACGATCCCGACGAACGCGGTGACCACGGCACCGAAGGCCGCAGCCATGACGAACGCGACGGCCAGTTCGACCAGGTTGCCGCGCAGCAGGAAATTCTTGAAACCGCTCATTACCGGATGTGCTCCTTCGAGAGTCGACGGTTGTACATGCATCCTGGCCCAAGGTCAGGGGTTCCAAACCACTGACACATAGCGTGCAGTCGCCACTGCGGTGATGTGCGGGGCGTCCGTCTGGCGGACACCGAAGACGACCAGGCGGCCGGTCAGCGAGGAGTCGACGTCGCGGGCGGCGGCCGGGATGGCGAGCACGACGGCCTCATCGGCGAGCACGTCGGCGCTGTCGGGCGTCTTGGGGTCGGCGGCGACCAGCTCAACGGTGTCGCCGACCGACAGCAAGCCGACCACTTGGGGGTCGGTGACCCGTAGTGGCACCGCCGCAAGATCCGTACGCCCGCGCAGCCAGCCGTCACCGACGACGCTCCCAGTGGTGACCGCCACTCCCTGGGCCAGCGGCGCCGCGAGGGTACGCCCGAGGATCGCGCTCGGATCGCGGATCGCCGAGGCGGGGACGGTGCCGGGGGCGAACCGGGCGCGGGCGAGATCGTCGCGGGTCAGGGCGGTCCCGCTGGGCAGGTCGCGGGCGGCGACCCAGGTCGGCAC
>DASVMH010000218.1:0-7546 GCA_036384455.1 Marmoricola sp.
ACATTCGCGCAGGCGTCCGCGCCCTCGAGCAGCGCTTCTTCGAGATCCTGCTGCCCCAGCGGCCGGCACCCACCGGCACCGACGACAGCTGAGTCGCTAGTCGCGCAGCGGGCGCACGTGCAGACCCACCTCGGGGTCGACCAGCACCTCTTGCGCCGCGACGAGGCCACCCGCATCGAGTTGGGCGTCGACAGGCACGTTGCGCTTGATCAGACCGAGTGCGATCGGGCCCAGCTCGAAATGGCGGGCCGACGAACCGACGAAGCCGACCTCACGCTCCCCCATCCGCAGCGGCGCGCCCACCTCGGGCAACGCGTTCTGCGACCCGTCGAGGTGCAGCAGCGTCAGCCGCCGCGGAGGCCGCCCGAGGTTGTGCACGCGCGCCACCGTCTCCTGTCCGCGGTAGCAGCCCTTGTCGAGGTGGACCGGCGCGCTCGGCGCGCCCGCCGACTCGGGGACCCAGCCGACCTCGTTGGGGATCGTGCGGGCGTCGGTGTCGAAACCCAAGCGCGGCTCGCCGCGGGCGATCCGCAGCGCGTCATACGCCCACAACCCCGCCGGCGGGCCGGCCGCCTCGGCGTACGCCTCCAGCCGATCGCGGTCGATGACGTCGAACTTGCCGGACGGTCGCCAGCACACGGCCCGGGTCGCGCTGAGGTCCTCGACCTCGACGCGCGACATGAACCGCATCGAGTCGAGCCAGGCCGCCAACTCCTCGCCTCGGCCGGGCTCGGTGTGCAGCACGAATGCCTCGCCGTCGTCGACGCCCTGGAAAGCGTGCTCGACGTGTCCGTTGGGCGACAGGATCAGGGCGCTCACCGGCCGACCCGGTTCCAGGCCCTCGAAGAATTGCGTGGTCAGGTTGTGCAGCCACGTCAACCGGTCCGGGCCCGAGACGCGCAGCACCCCCCGATGGGAGAGGTCCACGAAGCCCTCGCCCTGGTCGAGGCGGCGCTGCTCGACGTTGAAGGACCCGTAGTGCGCCGCCACCCCGGCATCGACCCCGTTTGCGGCGACAGCACCTGGCAGGGCGAGCAGCGGAGAGGTCATGTCCATACAAACAGTGTGCCGCTCCCATAGATTCCGCCGGCGGGGGATCGGTGTCAGCAGGTGACCTCGATCCCCCGCGGGACGGCGAGTGGGCGACCGTTGCGCATCCACAGGGTGATCGGGGTCGCGGATCTCCACAGCCACGAGCGCGGGGATCGCATCGTCTCGCCGACGCGGTGAGCGTTGCGGGATGGATGACCGAGCCAACGGCTGTCTCTGGAGCCAGGACGGAGTGATCAGCCGGGGGCAGGCGCTGTCGGTCGGCCTGACCGCGAACGACCTGCGCCGGTTGCTGCGCCGACGCGAGCTGGTGCCGATCCAGCGCGGCGTCTATGTCGACCACACCGGGGCCACCACATGGCAGCAGGATGCGTGGGCCGCCGTCCTCGCCCTGGCCCCGGCCGCGCTGTGGGGTCCGTCCGCCACCGCGCTTCGCGGTCATCCGATCCACGTCGCCACCGACCGTGACCGCGGGTGGCTGCAGCCGCTCGAGGGCGTCATCGTCCATCGGGTGCGGGATCTCGACCGGCGCGTGGACTGGCTGGCGCGACCACCGCGGATGCGTGCGGAGCCGGCCGCGATCGATGCAGCAGCGGTGGCGGGCTCCGAGCTCGACGCGATCGCGGAGCTGGGGCGGGCGATCGGCGAACGGCGTACGACAGCAGCGCGCCTCCTGCAAGAACTGGACCGGCGCGGCCGGACTCGGCGCGGGGTGTGGCTGCGGTCGGTGCTCACTGATCTGGCGGACGGCTCCTGCTCCGCGCTCGAGCACGGCTATCTCACCCGGGTGCAGCGCCCGCACGGTCTGCCCGGCGGCGTACGCCAGGCGCTCGGCTCCGGCCGGGTCGGCAGGGTGCTGCGCGACGTCAAGGTCGAGACGGTGATCATCGAGCTCGACGGGCGCCTCTTCCACGACAACGCCCGCGCCCGCGATCGCGACTTCGACCGTGACCTCGACGCCGCCGCCGACGGCGACCAGACGATCCGGCTCACGTGGGGCCAGGTCTTCTCGCGGCCGTGCGAGACCGCCGCACGACTCGCCCGTGTCTTCGAACGGCACGGAATCCACGTCGAACGCCGTAGCTGCCCGCAATGCGCCCGGTGATCGCTCCTGTGCGGGGGATCGGTGTCAGCAGGTGACCTCGATCCCCCGCGGGAGACGCCGATCAGCGGCAGTTGGCGCAGACGCCGAAGATCGTCAGGTGACCGTAATCGGGGGTGAAGTCGTCGACGAGCGGGGCCAGCGCGGCCTCCGCACGCTCCTGGCCGATGCTGATCACCGCGTGGCAGCGCCGGCACACCAGATGGACGTGTTCGTGGCCGCCGGCGGAGTGGTACGTCGGGGCTCGGTCGGAGAGGTGGGCATGGTGGATCAAGCCGATGTCGTCGAGCAACTCGAGCGTGCGATAGATCGTCGAGAGGTTGATCGACTCCGAGTGCTTGCGCACCTCGGCATAGACCTCGTCCGGGGTGGCGTGCCCGAGGGTCTCCACCGCCCGGAGGACGAGTTCGCGCTGTGGCGTCAGTCGGTGCCCGGACTCACGCAGGCGCGCCTGCCAGTCGCTCATTGCCGCTGCAGCTGGGCGTGGGTGTGCGGCTGCAGCTCCTTGCCCATCGCCGCCATGTCGAAGGCATAGAGCAGGTCGCCGTCGACGTAGCCATAGAGGCGCTTGCCGCCGGCGTATTCCTTGGCGGTGGCCGTACGCGCGACCGCGTCGGTGACGACCTCGAAGCGGGGTTGTTCGGGGTGGATCTGGCCGTACCAGATCTCGACGTAGCCGAGATTGTGCGTGAGCACCCACTCGATGCTGCCGTCGGCCTGCGGCCGGATGAAGCCGGTCTCCTGCGCCGCCTCACGCACGTGGTTGCCCTCGGCGTCGGTGATCCAGGAGCGGCCCATGTAGTGGATGAACGGACGGCCGTCCTGCTGGAAGATCAGCTCCTGGCCGAACTGGAACGGCTCGATGTCGGCGTACTCTCCGTGCCCGTTGCCGGCCCAGCGCCCGATCAGCCAGGCGAGCCGGGCGCAGTCGGGATGGATGTTCTCCGGGATCTCGAAGGTCACCGGCCGCCGCCCACCAGACCCAGATAGCGCATCGCGACCAGGACCGCCGCGACGAAGCCGAGCACCACCAGGACCATCGCGACCGCGAAGAATGCCTCCATGCGCCCAGGATAGGACGTGGGCCGGGCCAGGTTGCGCTCATGAGCGCCGTCGTCCGGCGCGCGTCGTCGGCGGCGGCGAGCGTCGCGGGTGAGGGCCTGATTCGGAGACCCCGGGTGAGACGACGGGTGCCCTGGGCAGCACGGGACGCGTTTGCGTTTAGACTCGCCTGAGCCATAGGCGTCGACGCCACCCAACCGATCAGAGAGCCTCGCGTGGATTTCAAAGACCTTCTGCGAATGCTGCAGCGTCGCTGGAAGACGGTCGCATCCGTCATCGCCGCCGCTCTGATCATCGCGGCAGCGCTCGCCGTGACGGCGACGCCGATCTATCACTCGACGTCGAAGGTGTTCATCTCCACGGATGCGTCGGGCGCGTCTTCGGTCGACCAGTACTCCGCGGCGCTTTTCTCCACCGCCCGTGTGCAGTCCTACGCGGATCTCGCCACGAGCGGCGAGCTCATGGAGAAAGTGATCAAGGAGCTGAAGCTCAACCTGACCCCGGACGAGCTGTCCAAGAAGATCGTCGCAACGGTCCCGACGAACACGGTGATCATCCAGATCGAGGTCCGCGATCCCAGCGCGCGCGTCGCACAGCAGATCGCCCAGTCCGAGGCCAAGCAGCTCACGTCGTACATCACCGACCTTGAAGCGCCGGCCGGTTCGTCCAGCTCGCCGATCAAGGCGACGATCACGGACAAGGCCCAGTTCGACGGCTCGCCGGTCTCGCCGAACATCACACTCAACATCGCGATCGCGCTGCTCATGGGGCTCCTCATCGGGTTCGCCCTGGCCGTGCTGCGCGACGTTCTCGACACGACGGTGAAGACCCACGAGGACATCGAGGAGGCTGTCGACGCCCCCGTCCTCGCGCACGTCGGCTACGACCCGAACGTTCCCCGGTCGCCGCTGCTCACCGACCGCGACGCCGACGCCGGCCGCGCGGAGTCGTTCCGGTTGCTGCGCACCAACCTGCAGTTCCTCGACCTCGACCGCAATCCGCGCTCCTTCGTCATCACGAGCTCGGTCGCCGGCGAGGGCAAGACGTCCACCTCGGTCAACCTCGCCATCGCGCTGGCCCAGGCGGGTCGCCGGGTGCTCCTGGTCGACGGCGATCTGCGCCGGCCCCACGTGGCCAAGCTCCTCAACCTCGAGTCCGCAGTCGGTCTGACCACGGTGCTCGTGGGCCGCAGTGAACTCAGCGCAAGCATCCAGCACCACAACAGCGGCGTGGACGTGCTCTCGACCGGACCCATCCCACCCAATCCGACCGAGATCCTGCAATCGCTTGCAGCACGCGATCTGTTCAAGCTGCTGCACGACACCTACGACAACCTCGTGATCGACGCCCCGCCGCTTTTGCCCGTCGCCGACGCAGCGATCCTGGCCACGGACGCCGACGGCGCGATCATGGTGGTCCGGCACGGCAAGACGACCAAGGAACAGTCCAAGCAGGCCGTCGCCCGACTGCGCACCGTGGGTGCACACCTGTTCGGCGCGGTCGCGAACATGACCCCCCGCCGCGGCTCTGAATACAACTACGAGGGCTATCACACCTACACACCGCAGTTGACGCGAAAGTCCTGACCCTTGCCCGGACGCAGCCCAGGCGCACCGAAGCTGACCGGGCCGGTCGGTTCGACCGCGCTCTATGCGGGAGCGGTCGTCGTCACCGCCCTGTGCGTCGCCATCTGCATCGCGTTGCCCGTCGTCACCATCGCGCTCTCGGGCGTGCTGATCGTGCTGATCGCGGTCATCTACTGGGGGCCGGTCCGCGTCGGCAACGCGTTCATGATCATCGCCGTGTTCACCGGGCCGATGATGCGGGTCCGGCCGCTCTACCCGGTCCTGACCTTTGTGAGTGCCTCTGACCTCGCAGTGTTGATCGCCGTGGCCCTGCTCGCCCCGACCATGTTGTCGAGGCGCGTACGGCTGCCCAAACACTTCCTGCTGGCCTGGGTGCTGCTCGTCTCCGGTGGCGTGCTCGGGTCCCTGGTCAATCACGTCCAGATCGCCACGAGCGTCAGCTACATCATCCGCTTCGTGATCGCGGGCCTGTTCCTGCCGCTCGTGTTCTTCATGTGGCGGCCCACGATCCGTCAGGTGCGCCTGGGAGCCGGGGCGTACGTCGCCGGCCAGATCGTGAGCACGGCGTACGGCCTGCTCGAGGGCCCCCGGGACAACCACCGCTACTTCGGGCTCACCACCCACGCGCTCTTCTTCGGGCCGGCGGGAGTGCTCGCGACCGGCTGCGGGCTCTACCTCCTCGGGCGCGCGAAGACGACCCGGCAGCGCGTCGTGCTGATCATCTCGCTGGCGATCTGCCTGTGGAGCGTGGTGATGAGCGGCAGCCGCGCCTCGCTCCTCACCGCCGTCGCCGTCTACGTCATCTTCGCGATCACGCACCGGTCGCTGATCACGATCTGGTGGCTCGTCGCCGGGGCGGGCGCGTTCGCGATCAGCTTCCAGCAGTTGGTCGCATCCTCGTCGCAGGGATCGGCGATCACCCGGCTGGCGGGCAACAACACCACCGCGTACGCCGACGAACGGCGCACCGGCGCGTTCATCGAAGCCCTCCACGATTTCGCCCACCATCCCTTCACGGGGAAGGGCTGGATCACGATCCTCGACTACCACAACGTCCCGCTGGAGATGCTGGTCGGCGGCGGCATCCTCGGCCTCATCGGATACCTGTTCCTCATCTATCCGATGATCCGGCGCACGTTCGACATCGACATCGAGGGCGGCCTGTCCCTCATCCCGATCGCATGGCTGATCACCTCGCTGACCGTCCCCCGCCTGTGGGACCGGATCATCTGGATCGGCCTCGCGCTCGCCCTCGCAGGTTTGACGGCCCATACCGAGCCGATGGCCGAGGAGCGTGCGGCCACGGCCACGCCGGAGGGCTCCCCGGAGCGATCCCCGGTGCTGCTCGCCCCCTAGGGCGACGCGCAGAAACGGTTCCGCCCCGTGACGCCGGGCGGCATCACGGGGCGGAACTCCAGCTTCGAGGCTCAGATCGCGACAGCGACCTCCGCGACGCTGCCCACCGCGGCCACCACCTGGCGGTCGACGGGGTCGGCCTTCGGTGCCAGGGTGCGCAACGTCCACTCACCGGGTCCGGCGAAGAACCGGAAGTGTCCGGTCGCCGAGGTGGGCACCTCGGCGGTGAACTCACCGGTCCGGTCGAGGAGCCGGACGTACGCGTTGCCCACGGGCTGGTCGTCACGGACGACCTGACCCTGGATGATGGCCTCCTTCGCGACGTCGACGCCGTCGAGGGAGAGGCCACCCGCGGTGGCTCCGCACATCAGAGCGTCCCGGGCTCGTCGCCGAGCACGACCGGCACGCCGACCAACGAGCCGTACTCGGTCCAGGAGCCGTCGTAGTTCTTGACGTTCTCCTCACCCAGCAGCTCCTTGAGGACGAACCAGGTGTGCGAGGAGCGCTCGCCGATGCGGCAGTAGGCGATGGTGTCCTTGCTCCAGTCGACGCCGGCAGCGGTGTAGATCTCCTTGAGCTCGTCATCGCTCTTGAAGGTGCCGTCGTCGTTGGCCGCCTTGCTCCACGGCACGTTGGCAGCGGTCGGGATGTGGCCGCCGCGCTGGGCCTGCTCCTGCGGGAGGTGGGCCGGTGCGAGCAGGCGACCGGCGAACTCGTCAGGGCTGCGCACGTCGACGAGGTTCTGGGTGCCGATCGCGGCGACGACCTCGTCGCGGAAGGCGCGGATGGACGTGTCCTGCTCCTGCGCGGTGTAGGAGGTCGCGGCGCGGTCGGGGAGCTCCTCGGTCAGCTCGCGGCTGTCCAGCTCCCACTTCTTGCGGCCGCCGTCGAGCAGCTTGACGTCCTGGTGGCCGTACAACTTGAAGTACCAGTACGCGTAGGCGGCGAACCAGTTGTTGTTGCCGCCGTAGAGCACCACGGTGTCGTCGTTGGCGACGCCGCGACCCGAGAGCAACTCCTCGAACTGCTGCTTGTTGACGAAGTCACGACGGACCGGGTCCTGCAGGTCGGTGGTCCAGTCGAGCTTGATGGCGCCCTTGATGTGGCCCTTCTCGTACGCGGTGGTGTCCTCGTCGACCTCGACGAGCACCACCTTCGGGTTGTCGAGGTTCTGCTCCACCCAGTCGGCGGAGACGAGGGATGATTCGCGGCTCATACGAGTGCTTCCTTCTTGTTGTTGGTGAGGCTTGAGTCGGTGTTGGCCTGGGGCAGTTTGCAGACCCCGTAGATCTGGCAGCCCAGGCAGAACTGGATGGTCGCGTTGAGGAGCGCGGCGATCAGCGCGAGCGCCGTGGCGGCGTAACCCAGCCACGCGAGCCCGGTGACAAAA
>DASVMH010000219.1:0-11278 GCA_036384455.1 Marmoricola sp.
CCAGCGACCGACCTCGGCGAAGGCGCCACGCGCGACGATGTCGCCCTCGTGGGCGGCTGCGGTGAGGTCGGCGCCGGACAGATCCCGCCCGGCGTCGGCGGCGAACCGCGCCAGGGCCTTGCCGGAGCAGTACTGCTCCCAGCAACCCGTGCGCCCGCACTCGCACGGACGCCCGTCGGGCACCACCTGCGTGTGCCCGAACTCGCCGGCCATGCCGCCATGGCCCCGATAGACGAGGCCCTCGATCAGCACCGCTCCCCCGATGCCGGTGCCGAGGGTGATCAGCACAGCGTCGCGGGCACCACGTGCAGCGCCGAAGCGGTGCTCGGCCCAGAGAGCGGCGTTGGCGTCGTTGTCGATCGTGACGGGGATCCCGAGCACCGAGGCGAGTGACTCCCCGAGCGGTTCGTCGCGCCAGGACAGGTGCGGCGCGAAGGCCACCCGGCGGCGGCCCGCATCGACGAATCCGGCAGCGCCGACACCGAGCGCGCTCACCTCGTGGGAGCGCCGTAGCTCCTCGACGGCGTCCGCGATCGTCTCGGTGACCACCGCCGCCGCGACGGTACGCCCGGGCGTGACCCGGTCCGTACGAGCGACGACGTGACCCGCCTCGTCGATCACCGCGGCCGCGATCTTGCTGCCGCCGATGTCGACGCCCGCGGTCAGCGGGCCGGGTCGACTCATCCCGAGACGGGGGTTCGGGCCAGGTCGGCCGCGCCGAGGAGGCCGGCCCGGTTGCCGAGGCTCGCCTGCCGGATCTGGGCGATCGGACGGTAGGCGCGCGCGGTGAGGAGCCGGGCGTAGGAGGAACGGACCGGTTCCAGGAGCAGGTCGCCCGCGTCACTCACGCCGCCACCGACCACGATGACCGTCGGGTCGAGCACCGCGCCCAGCGATGCGATTCCCGCACCCAGCCAGGTGCCCAGATCGGCGAAGCGAGCCACGCAGAAGGGGTCGCCCTCAGCGGCCAGAGCGGTGATCATGGGGCCGTCGATCCGCTCGGGGTCGCCGCCGGCCCGCTCGAGCAACGCCTGCGCGGCCGGGTCCGTCACGGCTTCGCGGGTGTCCCTTACCAGGGCATTGCCCGAGCAGTACTGCTCCCAGCAGCCACGGTTCCCACATCCGCAGGGCCGGCCCTCGGGGACGACGCACATGTGCCCCACCTCGGCGCCGAACCCGAAGCCACCGCGCAACACGTTGCCGTCGATGACGATGCCGCCGCCGATCCCGGTGCCCACCGTCACGAGGAGGAGGTCGTCGACGTCGGCGGCAGCACCGAAGCGGAACTCACCCCACGCTGCGGCGTTGGCGTCGTTCTCGACGACGACGGGAAGGCCGACCCGCTGTTCGAGATGCGCCCGCAGCGGCTCGTCGCGCCACGCGAGGTTGGGCGCGAAGATGACGTTGGAACGCTCCTTGTCGATGAACCCGGCGGCCGCGACGCCGGCACCGACGACCTTCTCCCCCTGCCCTTCGGCACTGCCGATCAGCTTCTCGACGAGATCGCCGATCGCGCCGACGATCGCCGTGGCGTCCGCCGCCGGCGACTCGTGCCGGGCGTGTGCGCGCAACTCGCCGTCGGCGGTGACCAACCCGGCCGCGATCTTGGTGCCGCCGACGTCGATCCCGATCGTCAGCCCGTCGCCGGTCGTCACTGGTCCTCCCACTCCTCGTCGTCGCCGTCGAGGTCGATCTTCTCCACCGGAGCGTTGCCTGCGTCGGGAACCTGCGTCGCCAGGGCTCCGGCGGCCGCCTGGACCAGAGCCTGCGCCGCCACCATGAGCTGCGCCTTGACCTCGGGACTCGTGGATCGCACGACGTGGATCACCTGGCACACCGGGCACCAGGTGCACTCCTGGGAACCGGTCGCGATGTGGTCGTTGACGTCGTGTGCCGCCTTGGCAGCGGCATCGGCAGCATCCGATGCTGCCGCGGCATATTGCCCGCCCTGCTGCTTGGCCAGACCGGACAGGGCCTGGAAGAGGGCAGCGGCCTCCTCGGCCACACTGCCCACCGGCGGGGGCGACTGATCGTCACTCACTGCTGCTCGACCTCCTGCACGAACCGTACCTGCAGAGACCCGCCCTCGACCCTCGCGGCCGCCACCCGCAACCTCGTCAGCGCGGCCGGCAGGGCGAGCAGACGCCGATAGGAGCCGACGGTGAGCACCAGTTCGTCGCCGTGGCGGGCCAGGTCGACGTCGGCCTTGCTGGCGAAGGGCAGTGCGATCTCCAACACGGCGCCCGTCTCCGTCCGGCGGACGTTCATCGGGCCATCCCCCGACACCGGCAGCAACGGGTCGTCGTCGCCGTACGCCGTGGCGATGAAGTCCGCGAGCACCTCCGCCCCGACGGGCTCACCGGGCTGATACTGCGACACCCAGATCGGAAGACCGGCGAAGGACTGACGGACCTCGTCGAGCACCGTCGCCTGCGCATCGACCCAACCCGTCAACCACGGGTCGGATCCGGCGGCGGGGAAGACACGGTTCGCGATGACCCCGTCGACCCGATAGCCGTAGAGCGACAGGGTGGTCAGCGATCTGCGCGCCTCCGCGACGACCACCGTCTCCGGGGTCAGCACAAGACGTACGCTCGCGGTCGGTCCGGAGAGGATCCGCTGGACCTCGTCGAGTTCTCCGTGCAACCGCTGGATGGCGTCGAAGACCGAATCCTCGGGCATCGGCACCCCGGCAGCCCGGGTCAGGACGGGTCGCAGCGCCTTGACGACCTTGCGCTGCACCCCGAAGACGCGGGCGAAATACCATCCCAGCGCCTCGGGCAACGCCAGCAGTCGCAGCGTCTCGGCCGTCGGGGCGCAGTCGACGACGATCACGTCCCACCGTCCGCTCAGCACGTGCTGGCGCAGGCCGAGCAGTGCCAGCACCTCCTCGGCCCCGGGGATGACGGTGAGTTCCTCCGCGGTGATCGGGTCGACCCCGACCGTGTCGAGCACGGTCACGAGATATCCCTGGATCTCCCCCCACGACTCCTCGAACCGGCGCTGGGCGTCGACCTGCTCGACCCAGAGGTTCTCCCGCACCGGAGTGGGCTCGGAGCCGATCGGCGTCGCGAACGCGTCCGCGAGCGAGTGCGCGGCGTCGGTCGAGAGCACCAGGGTCCGCAGGCCGCGGCGCGCCGCGAGCGTGGCGGTGCCCGCCGCCGACGAGGTCTTGCCGACCCCGCCCTTCCCGGTGAAGAGGAGGACCCGGGGCACGTCGACGGTCACCCCAGCGACTCGACGCGCTTCTTCAGGCCCTTGAGCGCCGTGTCGATGATGACCTTCTCGGCCTTGCGGCGCAGCAGCCCGATCATCGGGATCGCCACCTCGACGGTCAACCGGTAGGTGACCTCGGTGCCGCCGCCGGCAGGTGCCAGTTCGTACGCGCCCTTGAGATCCTTGAGCATCTTGCCCTCGACGAGGTGCCACCGGACGGCACGATCGCCGTCCCACTCGTACTGCAGCGTGTAGGAGTCCTTGATCGGGGTGGCCTCGAGCTCGAAATGGACCTTCGCGGCGCGACCGCCGGCGCCCTCCTCGACCACGTCGACCTGCTGCATGCCCTGCGCCCACGCGGGGTACGCCGGGAAGTCGGCGATGACATCCATCACCTGCGCCGGCGAGGCGTCGATGACGATGCTCGAGGTGGTCTGCTCGGCCATGGAGATCCTCACGTCGATGGGTCTCAAGGCTAGCCGACCAGCAGCCGGATGGTCTGCGGCCCCGAGGTGGCGGACTCGCTAACGTGCGGGAGAATCATCCATACGTTCCACCTGACCGTCCGATCGACCTCGACCGATGCTGGGAGCCGCCCGTGCGCGAATATTCGACACCGCAGGCCACCGAGACGCGCGCCTCGGGGAACCTCACCGACGACCCGGTCGCCAACGGCACGCACCACCCCGATGCGGTCGTGTTCCAGCGGCGTGCGCCCGACGGGACTGCCGGCGATTGGACCGATGTCACGGCCGCGGAGTTCCTCACCCAGGTGCGGGCGAGCGCCAAGGGTCTGATCGCGGCCGGCATCGAGGCCGGCGAACGGGTCGCCCTGATGTCGAAGACACGCTATGAGTGGACGGTCCTCGACTACGCGATCTGGTTCGCCGGAGCGGTCACGGTGCCGATCTACGAGACCTCAAGCGCCGAGCAGATCGAGTGGATCCTGTCCGACTCCGGCGCACGAGCCGTGATCGCGGAGACCCACGAGCACACGAGCCGGATCTCCTCGGTCCGCGACCGCCTGGCCGACCTGCACCACGTCTGGTCGATCGACGACTCCGCGCTCGACGTGCTGCGCACGCTCGGCGAGGACATCGACGACGACACCGTCGAGCAGCGGCGCAGCGCCGCCGGTCCCGACGACCTGGCCACGTTGATCTACACCTCGGGCACCACCGGCCGGCCGAAGGGATGCCGGCTCACCCACGGCAACTTCGTGTTCGAGGTCGACGCCGCCGTCCACGAGCTCGACCAGCTCTTCGAGACCGAGGGCTCATCGACCCTGCTCTTCTTGCCCCTCGCGCACGTGTTCGCGCGCGTCATCCAGCTCGGTTGCGTACGCAAGCGCGTCCGGATGGGTCACTCCGCCGACATCCGCAACCTGCTCGACGACTTCGCAGCGTTCCGTCCCACGTTCATCCTCGCCGTCCCACGGGTCTTCGAGAAGGTCTTCAACACGGCCTCCCAACGTGCGGTCGCCGACGGCCGCGGCAAGATCTTCCAGCGGGCGGCCGACTGTGCGATCGCCTGGTCCCGGGCCCAGGACTCCGGCAGGGTCGGCCCGGTCCTGCGCGCACAGCACGCGCTCTTCGACCGCCTCGTGTACGGCAAGCTGCGGGCCGCCCTCGGCGGCGAGTGTGCGTACGCCGTGTCCGGCGGGGCCCCTCTCGGGGAGCGCCTCGGACACTTCTATCGGGGCATCGGCGTCACGGTGCTCGAGGGGTACGGCCTCACCGAGACGACGGCGGCGCTGACCGTCAACCTCCCGGGAGCGCAGAAGATCGGGACGGTCGGGCGCCCCCTCCCCGGCACGGCGGTCCGCGTGGCCGAGGACGGCGAGCTGCTCTTCCGCGGCAGCCAGGTGTTCGCCGGCTATTGGCACAACGACGACGCGACCGCCGAGGCGATCACCGACGAGGGCTGGTTCCACACCGGTGATGTCGGCGAGATCGACAGCGAGGGATTCGTCCGGATCACCGGGCGGAAGAAGGAGATCCTGGTGACCGCGGGCGGCAAGAACGTCGCCCCCGCGGTCCTCGAGGATCGCATCCGGGCGCACCCGCTGATCGACCAGTGCATCGTGGTCGGGGACGGGCGACCGTTCGTCGCCGCGCTGGTCACGATCGACGACGAGGCGTTCCCGAGCTGGCTCACCCAGCACGGCAAGTCGGGCACGATCGCCGATCACCTCGAGGATCCCGACCTGCTCGCCGACGTCCAGGCCGCCGTCGACGATGCCAACGCCGCGGTCTCCAAGGCGGAATCGATCCGCAAATTCGCCGTCCTCCCGGTGTCCTGGACCGAGGAGGGCGGCCAGCTCACCCCCAGCCTGAAACTCAAGCGCAACGTGGTGATGCGCGAGTGCGCCGACGAGGTCGAGCAGCTCTACGTACGCTGACCGCGCCCCTGCCCGATTCGACCGTTTCGAGAAATCTCGACGGATTTCTCGGAAATAGCGGACATAACCCCCTCTGATGGTCCAGAGTGTCCCTTGCAAGGGTTGAGGGACCCCTGCTGGAGGGATTGTCACAGTTCGCTGTGGCACATACAGGGAGGGTTCGGTCATGGACCGACGTCGTGTGCTGCTCGGGGTCGCCGCGGTCATCGCGGTCCTCGGGACGCTATTGGTTTTCGTCTACGTCAAGGGCGCGGATGCGCGCGCCGACTCACGCTACAAAGCGGTGCAGGTGCTAACGGTCGTCAAGCAGATCGACGCCGGCGAGAAGGTGTCGGCCGCCCAGGCCGCGGGCAAGTTCAAGGTCGCCGACGTGTCGGAGGGCTCCGTCCTCCCCGGCGCGATGAAGAGCCTCGACTCGATCAAGGGTGAGGTCGCCACCGCAGCGCTCTACCCGGGAGAGCAGGTCGTCGCCACCAAGTTCGGCACGAGCGCCTCGGGCTCGAACCTGACCATCCCCAAGGGCCTCCTTGCGGTCTCGGTCAACCTGACCGACCCCGGTCGGGTGGCGGGGTTCGTGAACCCGGGCGACAAGGTCTCGGTGTTCTGGACGTACGTGCCCAAGAACGCCACCGACCCCGGCTACTCCCAGCAGGTGCTCAAGGACGCCGAGGTGATCGGCGTCGGCGCCACCTCGATGGTCTCGACCACGAAGACCAGCGGCGACGGATCGTCGACGACCGAACAGATCCCGAGCACGCTGATCACGCTCGCGTTGGACGAGAACGACGCCACCAAGGTGCTCTTCGCCTCGAACAACGGCGTGCTGTCGCTGGGTCTGCTCAACGACGACTCGAAGGTCGGTCACGGCCGTCGGATCGATCTCGGCAACCTCTTCAAGTGAGGCCGTCTCGTACGAACACGGCTCGATGCGGGGAGGGACGCTGATGCCGATCTTGTTGGACAACGATGAACACCGGGCTGCCGGAGCAGTCGCGGTGCTGCCCGACGCGGCGACGATCGTGCCGGACACCGACGCGCTGATCAGCGCGCTCGCCGACCGGCCCGACGAGTACGTCGTCGTCCTCGGCCCGTCCATCACGGTCCGAGACGCCGGGACGCTCGCCGAGCGGATGCGCACCACGCATCCCTCGGCAGGCGTGGTGCTGATCCGCCAGGAACTGTCGACTGCGGTGTTCACGGAGTCGATGGCCGCCGGGATCCACTCGGTGATCGCCGAGGGCGACGGTGCCGGACTGCGCACCGCGGTGGAACGGGCCAGGCGTACCTGGGAGGCGATCCACGGACCTGCCTCCCCCGGGGCCGGCCACGGCGGGAAGATCATCACCGTCTTCAGCCCCAAGGGCGGGGTCGGCAAGACCACCCTCGCGGTGAACCTCGCCGTCGTGCTGTCACAGGGCTCGGGGCCCGATCACGGGCTGCCCGTGTGCATCGTGGACCTCGACCTCGCGTTCGGCGACGTCGCGATCACCTTGCAGGTCGTGCCGCAGCACACCATCGACGAGGCGATCGGGACCGGGGAGAGCCTCGACTTCGCGCTGCTCCAGCAGTTGCTCACCGAGCACTCCGAGGATCTCTCCATCCTCGCGGCACCGACTCGTCCCGACGCACGCGAGCGGATCCCGGCCGAACTGATCGCCCGCACCCTGAGCGAACTGCGGCGCCACTTCGAGTACGTCGTGGTCGACACCGCCCCCGGCTTCGACGAGGCCGTGCTGCAGGCGCTGGACCACACCGACGAGCTCGTCCTCGTGGCCACGCTGGACGTCCCGGCGGTGAAGAACATGAAGATGGCCGTGGAGACGCTGGATCTCCTCGACCTGGTCAAGGAGCACCGGCACCTCGTACTCAACCGGGCCGACGATGCGGTCGGGCTCGACAAGCGCGACGTCGAGGGCATCCTCAAGCTGCCGATCGAGGCCGCGATCCCCACCGACATCGCCGTCGCGAGCGCGACCAACCACGGCCGGCCGATCGTGCTGGCGCACCCGGACCACATCGTCTCCCGGGCGGTCGCGGACCTCGCCCGCGCCGTGGCGGACCGACCCCTCGGTGACTCAACCACGAGCGCCGGCGCCCGCCGGCGTGGCTTCCTAAGGAGGGCGGCCCGATGAGCAGCCTGAGCGACCGGCTTGCCGCCATCCCCGGCGGGGATGACCCACGGAACCCGCGCGGGCGGCACGCCGCTCCCGCGGAACCCCCCAACCCCCACGATCTGCCGACGCCGTCGACGGCCCCCCACCCCGGCGGGGTAAGCGCCGCGGCCGACCAGGTGCTCGCGATGGACGGACCTGACGGGCGGGCGACGGCCACGGCCGCGGCGCCGGCGCCACCGGCCCGTACGCCGCACCCGCCGTCGGCCGGCGGTGCCCCCACCGGAACGTCGCCGACGGCGCCGGCACCCCGTGTCCCGAGCCCCGGCAGCCTCACGGCCCGGGTTCCGGGTCGGTCGGACGATCGCTTCGACGACATCAAGGAGAGCGTCCACAACGAGCTGCTCATCCAGTTGGGTCCCCAGCTCTACGACGCCGACCTGAGCCTGAGCGACCTCGAGAGCCGGGTCCGGGCCGCGCTCGTCGACGTGATGGCCTCGGACCAGCGACCGATGACGGCCACCGACCGACAGCGGATCATCCAGGAGATCGCCGACGACATCCTCGGCTACGGTCCGATCGAGCCCTATCTGCGCGACCCCGATGTCACCGAGGTGATGGTCAACGGCCCCTCCGACATCTGGCTCGAGCTCAAGGGCAAGCTCACGAAGGTCGACGCGAAGTTCCGTGACGAGGCGCACCTGCGCCGGATCATCGACAAGATCGTCTCCCGCATCGGCCGTCGCGTCGACGAGGCCTCCCCCATGGTGGACGCCCGACTCGCGGACGGGAGCCGCGTCAACGCCGTGGTACCGCCGCTCGCGATCGACGGCAGCACCCTGACGATCCGAAAGTTCGCGGCCGATCCGTTGACCGTCGACAACCTCATCGAGTTCGGTTCGATGAGTCGACAGACCGCGACCTTCCTCGACGCATGTGTCCGTGGCCGGCTGAACATCATCGTCTCGGGCGGTACGGGCGCCGGGAAGACCACCACCTTGAACGTGCTGTCCTCCTTCATCCCCGGCGACGAACGCATCGTGACCATCGAGGACGCCGCTGAGCTCCAGCTCAAGCAGGACCACGTCGTGCGGCTCGAGTCGCGACCGGCGAACATCGAGGGCAAGGGCGCCGTCACGATCCGCGACCTCGTCAAGAACTCCCTGCGTATGCGACCCGATCGGATCATCGTCGGCGAGGTCCGTGACGCCTCCGCCCTGGACATGCTCCAGGCGATGAACACGGGCCACGACGGCTCCATCTGCACCGTCCACTCCAACGGTCCCCGCGACACGCTCTCGCGCATCGAGACGATGGTCCTGATGGCCGGCATGGAGCTCCCGGTGAAGGCGATCCGCGAACAGGTGGCCTCGGCCGTCGACCTGATCGTGCATCAGACCCGACTCAAGGACGGCTCCCGCCGGATCACCCACATCACCGAGGTGGAGCGGATGGAGGGCGATGTGATCACGCTGCAGGACGTCTTCCTCTTCGACACCAAGGCCGGCTACGACGAGAACGGCCGCAACCTGGGCAGCTTGAAGGCGACCGGACTGCGCCCGAAGTTCATGGAGAAGCTCACCGAAGCCAACGTCCATGTCGATCCGCGGCTGTTCATGCTCGGGAGCGCGTCGTGACCGGCCGGCGGATCACCGCCGCCATCGTCGGCGCTCTGTTCGCGCTCGGGTCACCGCTCGCCGCCGGGGCGGCCCACGCCGACGGCCAGGCCAGTATCGACCACTCCGAGGTCACCGGCGGTGGTCTGCGCATGCTCGTGTCGGTCCCGGGCGACGCGTCGGTCGACCTGGGCAGCGTCGCCACGACGATCGACGGCGCGACGGTCTCCAGCAAGGCCGCGGACGCGAACACGTCGGACACGATCCGTCGCGTGACCATGCTGGCCCTGGACACCAGCGACAGCATGAAGGGCGCCCGGATCTCCGAGGCCGAGAAGGCGGCGAAGTCCTATCTCGACTCGGTGCCGGCCAACGTCGATGTCGGCATCGTCACCTTCGACGGCTCCGTCGATCTCGCCCTTGCCCCGACCCGCAACCGCGATCAGGCCCGACAGGTGATCGATTCGATCCAGCTCGGACGCGGCACGTCGCTCTACGACGGCATCGCGCGTGCCGCCGCAGCGATGGGCACCGCGGGTCAGCGCCAGATCCTGCTGCTCTCGGACGGGAAGGACACCACCTCGACCACCCTTGCCTCGGCGGTGAAGGGCGTGCGTACGTCCGGTGTGCGGCTCGACGCCGTCACCCTCCAGACGACCGACGCCGACAACACCGCACTGAGCCGGCTGACCGCCGCAGGCAAGGGTTCCCTCCTCGATGCCGCCGATCCGACGGCGCTCAGCGCCACGTACGCCAAGGAGGCGAGCGCACTCGCGCGCCAGGTGCTCGTCACCGCCAAGGTGCCGGCCGGCAAGGCTCACGACGCCAGTGTCCAAGTGAGCCTGACCGCGGGGGGCCAGACCTACACCGACTCGGCCTACATCCAGGTGCGCGACACCGGCACCACCCCGGCGCCGAAGCTCGTGAAGCCGACCCCGGTCGGTCACGGCTCCGGTCTCCCCTGGGCCATCGCCCTGGCCGCGATCGTCGCGGTCGGCCTCGGCCTGGGCGGCCTGGTGCTCACCATGGCCGGGCCCAAGAAGGAGCATCGGCCCCCGCCGAGCGTCGAGGACCAGATCAAGACCTACGGACCGTCGGGCACCGGTGCCCGACCCGGTGAGCGGGTCGAGGCCAAGACCGGTCTGACCGATCAGTTCCGAGACGTGGCCGGTCGCGTGTTGGAGAACAACAAGAGCCTCGAAGCGAAGATCGAGGGTCGGCTCGAGGCGGCCGCACTGAGCCTGAAGCCCTCGGAGTGGCTGCTGATCCACGCAGGGATCGTGGTTGCCTTCGGTGCGGTCGGTGTCCTCCTCGGGGGCGGGAACATCGTGTTCGTCCTGCTGTCGCTCATCGTCGGCGCGGTCGCACCGTGGTTCTACCTCGGTCTCAAGCGCTCACGTCGCGTCAAGGCGTTCAACAACGGCATCGCGGACACCCTTCAACTCATGGCGGGGAGCCTGTCCGCCGGGTTGTCGCTCGCGCAGTCCCTGGACACCGTCGTTCGCGAGGGCACCGAACCGATCTGCTCGGAGTTCCGTCGGGTGATCGTCGAGAGCCGGCTCGGCGTGTCCATCGACGACGCCCTCGACGGCGTCGCACAGCGGATGGAGAGCAAGGACTTCGCCTGGGTCGTCATGGCCATCCGCATCCAACGTCAGGTCGGCGGCAACCTCGCGGAGCTGCTCAACACCGTCGCTGCGACCCTCCGTGAGCGGGCCTACCTGCGCCGCCACGTGAGTGCGCTGTCCGCGGAGGGTCGTCTGTCCGCGTGGATCCTCGGAGCGTTGCCTCCGGCGTTCCTCGCCTACCTGACCCTCACCAAGCCCGACTACGTCAACACGCTGTATACGACGCCTCTCGGCATCTTGATGTGCATCGCGATGGTCCTGCTCCTCGTTGTCGGCGTCTTCTGGATGTCCAAGGTCGCAAAGGTG
>DASVMH010000220.1:0-2542 GCA_036384455.1 Marmoricola sp.
CGCTCGGCGGTCTCGAGGGCCGAGGCGTAGTCGTACGCCTCGAAGGAGGACGTGGCCTCGTCGACGGTCGTCGCCAGCCGGGCGATGAGGGCGAGGTCGACCGGCTCGGTGATGGCACCGGGGTCGGGATCGACGGCGCCGAGGTGGTCCAGCGCGAGCCGCGCGACGTTGAGCACCTTCATCGCCAGACGGCGACCCACCTTCATCTGGGTCTCGTCGAACGGCGAGTCCATGCCGGGGCGTACGGTCGCCGCGCGCCAGCGGACCGCGTCCGCGCCGTACTTCTCGAGGATCTCGGTGGGGACGACGACGTTGCCCTTGGACTTCGACATCTTCTTGCGGTCCGGGTCGAGGATCCAGCCTGACAGCATCGCGTGCGACCAGGGTGTGGCGTGGTTCTCGTAGTGCGCCCGCACGACACGTGAGAACAGCCAGGTGCGGATGATCTCGTGGGCCTGCGTGCACAGGTCCATCGGGAAGACCCGGGCGAACAGATCGTCGTCCACGCTCCAGCCGCCGGCGATCTGCGGGGTGAGGGAGGAGGTGGCCCAGGTGTCCATGACGTCAGGGTCGCCGATGAAGCCGCCGGGCACACCGCGTTGCTCCTCGGTGTAGCCGTGCGGAGCATCGGTCGACGGGTCGACCGGGAGTGAGCGCTCCTCGGGCGTGACCGGGTGCGCGTAGTCGGGCTCGCCCTCGTCGTCGAGGGGATACCAGACCGGGAACGGGATGCCGAAGAAGCGCTGGCGCGAGATCAGCCAGTCGCAGGAGAGGCCGGAGACCCAGTTGTCGTACCGACTCTTCATGTGGGCCGGGAGCCAGGTGATCTCGTCGCCGTGCTCGAGCATCTCGCCGCGCAGGCCCGCGTCGCGGCCGCCATTGCGGATGTACCACTGCCGCGTCGAGACGATCTCGAGCGGCTTGTCGCCACGCTCGTAGAAGTTCGCCATGCGGGTGGTCGGCTTGGGCTCGCCGTCGAGGTCGCCGTGCTCGCGCAGCAGCGCCACCATCTCCTCGCGTGCGGAGAAGATCGTCTTGCCCGCCAAGCGCTGGTAGGACTCCGCAGCCGCTGCCGGGATCCACTCGGGGGTCTCCCGGGAGAGACGCCCATCGCGGCCGACGACCGTGCGCACGGGCAGATCGAGCTCGCGCCACCAGGTGACGTCGGTGAGATCACCGAAGGTGCAGCACATCACCAGACCCGAGCCCTTGTCCGGCTCGGCGGCCTCGTGGGCGAGCACCGGGATCTCGACGCCGAAGACCGGGCTGGTCACCGTCGTACCGAACAGGCGCTGGTAGCGCTCGTCGTCGGGGTGCGCGATCAGCGCGACCGCACTGGCGATCAGCTCGGGGCGCGTGGTCTCCACATAGATGCGCTCAGCCGCGTCGGTGGTCGAGCCCGTCGGGACCAGGTGGTAGCCGACGCGGTGGTACGCGCCGGGGTACTCCCGCGCTTCGATCTCGGCCTGCGCGACCGCGGTCCGGTCGGTGACGTCCCAGACCGTGGGGGCTTCGGCGAGGTAGGCCTCGCCGCGGGCGAAGTTGCGCAGGAACGCGCGCTGGCTGATCTCGCGGGCCTTCGCGCCGGCGGTCGTGTACGTCTGCGACCAGTCGACCGAGAGCCCCAGCGTGTGCCACAGCGACTCGAAGACCTTTTCGTCCTCGACGACCAGTTGCTCACACAACTCGACGAAGTTGGGGCGGCTGATCGGGATCTGCTTCTTCGGGTCCGGCTTGTCCGGAGGTGTGAACTCCGGGTCGTACGGGAGCGACGGGTCGCAGCGCACTCCGAAGTAGTTCTGCACCCGGCGCTCGGTCGGCAGGCCGTTGTCGTCCCAGCCCATCGGGTAGAAGACCGCCTTGCCGCGCATGCGTTGGTAGCGCGCGATCAGGTCGGGGTGGGTGTAGGAGAAGACGTGTCCGACGTGCAGGCTGCCGCTGACCGTCGGCGGGGGAGTGTCGATCGCGTAGACGTCCTCCCGCGGCTGGGTCCGGTCGAAGGTGTAGGTCCCCTCGGCCTCCCAGACCTCGGCCCATTTGGCCTCCAACCCCTCCAGCGCCGGCTTCTCCGGTACGACGACGGCGCGGCGTGCGTCGGTCGTCGTGTCGGCGGGCTGCTGGGTCTCGGTCATAGCGCCAAATCCTACGGGGGCGATCACGCCGCGGTTCCGGTGGCGGGCCCGCGTAGACTTCGCGCTCGATGTCCGAGACGCCGCACGACCCCACCGAGCCCGCTGAGGCGCGCCCCGCCGAGACCCTCGCCGAGGCCGAGGACGCGCTGCTGTCCCGGTGGCCCGAGTCGCGGCTGGACCCGACGTTGGACCGGATCACCTCCTTCGTGGAGCTCCTCGGCAACCCCCAGGACGCGTACCGGACCGTCCAGTTGACCGGGACGAACGGGAAGACCTCGACCGCGCGGATGATCGAGACCCTGCTGCGGGCGCTCGGGCTGCGGACGGGCCGATTCACCAGCCCGCACCTGGAGTCGATCAGGGAGCGCATCGTGATCGACGGCGATCCGTTGAGTGACGAGGCGTTCGTC
>DASVMH010000221.1:0-6496 GCA_036384455.1 Marmoricola sp.
GTTGCGCGCAAGTTAGGCTCGCGACGTGACCGACGAAGCGCTGTTCGCGACCCCGGAACTGCCGGAGCCGACTCGGCGTTCCGGCGGCACGCTCGCCGGCAACGCGCACGCGTCGGCGCCGCTGGCCGTACGCATGCGACCGCGTACGCTCGACGAACTCGCCGGGCAGCAGCACCTGCTCCGTGAAGGGTCTCCGTTGCGGCGCCTGATCGAGGCGGACCAGCCGATGTCGTTGCTCCTGTGGGGGCCACCCGGCACCGGCAAGACCACGATCGCCTCGATCGTCTCCCAGCAGACCGACCGCGCGTTCGTCGAGGTCTCGGCGGTGGCCGCAGGCGTCAAGGAGGTACGCGCCGCGATCGACGAGGCGCGTGCGCGACTGGTCTCGTCCGGCCGGGAGACGGTGCTCTTCGTCGACGAGGTGCACCGTTTCTCCAAGGCCCAGCAGGACGCGCTGCTCCCCGGTGTGGAGAACCGGTGGGTCACCCTGATCGCGGCCACGACGGAGAATCCCCACTTCAGCGTGATCTCGCCACTGCTCTCCAGATCGCTCCTGCTCACCCTCGAGCCGCTCACCGATGAGGACGTCCTCGGGGTGCTCGCCGCAGCGATCGCCGACGAACGTGGGCTCGGCGGACACGTCGACGTCGCGGACGACGCGCTCGCCCATCTCGTACGCCTGGCCGGCGGGGACGCCCGGCGGGCGCTGACGTACCTCGAAGCAGCTGCAGGGGCGGGTTCGGCCACCGTGGACCTCGAGACCGCCGAGCGGGCCGTCGACAAGGCGGCGGTGCGCTACGACCGCGACGGCGACCAGCACTACGACGTGATCAGCGCCTTCATCAAGTCGATCCGCGGATCTGATGCGGACGCGGCCCTGCACTACCTCGCCCGGATGATCGAGGCGGGGGAGGACCCGCGTTTCATCGCGCGCAGGCTGGTGATCTCGGCCAGCGAGGACATCGGCCTGGCCGACCCGACGGCGCTCCAGGCAGCGGTGGCAGCAGCCCAGGCAGTGCAGCTGATCGGGATGCCGGAAGCGCGGATCAACCTTGCGCAGGCGACGATCGCGCTCGCGGTCGCGCCGAAGTCCAACGCGGTGATCGTCGGCATCGAAGAGGCCATCGCCGACGTACGCAGGGGCCGGATCGGTGCGGTGCCGCCGCATCTTCGCGACGCGCACTACCCCGGCGCGAAGGGGATCGGCCACGGGAAGGGGTACGTCTACTCCCACGACGAGCCCTATGGCGTCGCCACCCAGCAGTACGCCCCCGACGAACTCCTCGACGCCGAGTACTACCGCCCCACGAGCCTCGGCGCGGAGGCGGCCGTGCGCGAGCGCTGGGAGCGGGTTCGGCGGATCATCCGGGGCGGGTAGGGTCGGTGCCCATGGACACCGGCATGCTCGTGGCTCTCGCGGTCGCGATCCTCGCGCTGGTGGGGGTCGTCGCGCTCGCGGTGTCGTTGAGCCGCCAGCGGCGGATCACCGCAGCGCTGCTCGAGCACTACCGCGAGGAGATCGAGTCGCTGCGCGCGGCGCGTACGCCCGCGGCGCCGGTCGCAGTGCCCATGACCCCGACGGTCGCGGAATTCCTCATCACCGATGCCGGCAAGCCGGAGCCGCCCCTCGATGACCGGATCGTGCTCAGTGCCACGCTCGGCGAGCCGTTGGTGCGGGCCGCGGCGTTCGGTCATGGCGTCCGTCGAGCGCTCTCGCCGCGCAGCCTCAACCGGATCCGCTTCGAGATGCGTCGCGAGGTGCGCCGGGCCCGCAAGCAGCGGCGCCGTGAGATGCGTGACGCCTATCGCAATCTTCGGGCCCAGGAACCGGCCGCATGATGCGACGCGGGATCTGGTTCACCGCGGGGGCGGCGGTCGGCGCGTACGGCGTCATCCGCGCGCGCCGTGCGGCCGAGGCGTTCACCCCGGACGGCCTGCGCGACCGGCTCGCCGGACTCTCGGTCGGCGCCCAGCTCTTCCGCGAGGAGGTGCGGGCCGGCATGGACGAGAAGGAAACCGAGTTGCGCGAGCGCATGGGCCTGATGCTCGATGGAAACCAGCCGAAGGCGCTCGGCGGCACGCCCGCGACGAACATCGACCAGACGAAGGAACTGACCTGATGGACACCTCCGAAGTACGCCGCCGCTTCCTCGCGCACTTCGAAGCCGCCGGTCACACGGTCGTCCCCTCGGCATCGCTGCTGGTGCCGGACCCGAACCTGCTCTTCGTCAACGCCGGCATGGTGCCGTTCAAGCCGTACTTCCTCGGCCAGGAGACGCCGCCCTACCCGCGTGCGACGAGCGTCCAGAAGTGCGTGCGCACCCCGGACATCGAGGACGTCGGCAAGACCACCCGGCACGGCACCTTCTTCGAGATGTGCGGCAACTTCTCCTTCGGTGACTACTTCAAGGAGCGGGCGATCGAGCTCGCCTGGGAGCTGTCCACCAAGCCGATCGCCGACGGCGGGTGGGGTTTCCCCGAGGACAAGCTCTACCCGAGCGTCTACGTCGATGACGACGAGGCGGTCGCGCTGTGGAAGAAGGTCACCGGCGTCCCCGACGAGCGGATCGCCCGTCTGGGCAAGAGGGAGAACTACTGGTCCATGGGCGTGCCCGGGCCCGGTGGCCCGTGCTCGGAGATCCTGATCGACCGCGGCCCGGCCTACGGCGCCGACGGCGACTTCTCCGCCGAGGACCGCTACCTCGAATTCTGGAACCTGGTCTTCATGCAGGACGAGTTGTCGGCGGTGCGCTCCAAGGAGGACTTCGACATCGCCGGTCCGTTGCCGAAGAAGAACATCGACACCGGCATGGGCCTCGAGCGGGTCGCCTTCTTGCTGCAGGGCAAGGAGAACATGTACGAGATCGACGCGATGTTCCCGGTCATCGAGAAGGCCCAGGAGCTCACCGGCCGTAAGTACGGCGCGGGTGGTCCCGACGGCGCTGTCGACGACGTCCGTTTCCGGGTCGTGGCCGATCACGTGCGCTCCTCGATGATGCTGATCAGCGACGGCGTCACCCCCGGCAACGAGGCGCGTGGGTACGTCCTGCGCCGGCTGCTGCGGCGGGCGGTGCGCTCGATGCGGTTGCTCGGCTGCGAGGACAAGGTGTTGCCGGAGCTGATGCCCGTGAGCCGCGACAAGATGGGCGAGACGTACACCGAGCTGATCACCGGCTGGGACCGGATCAGCCGGGTGGCGTACGCCGAGGAGGACGCGTTCCGGCAGACCCTCAAGGCCGGCAGCCAGATCTTCGACCTGGCGGCCGATGAGGTGAAGGACTCGGGTGGTTCCCAGCTCCCCGGCGACAAGGCGTTCGCCCTGCACGACACGTACGGCTTCCCGATCGACCTGACCCTCGAGATGGCCGCGGAGAAGGGGTTGTCCGTCGACGAGGACGGCTTCCGCCGGCTGATGGCCGAGCAGCGCGAGCGCGCGAAGGCCGATGCGAAGGCCAAGAAGGGCCAGCACGCGGACACCCACGTCTATCGCGACATCCTCGATGAGTCCGGCCCCACCGAATGGCTGGCGTACGAGACGCTGACCACCGAGTCGCGGCCCGTCGCGCTGCTCTCCGGGGGCACTCCCGCGTCGGTGTTGGGGGAGGGCGAGATCGGCGAGCTCGTGCTCGACCGCACCCCGTTCTATGCCGAGTCCGGTGGCCAGATCGCCGACGCCGGCACCATCGAGTTCGCCGGCGGCACCCTCGAGGTGCTCGACGTGCAGCGGCCGGTTCGCGGCCTGGTGGTGCACCAGGTGCGGGTGACCGACGGCGAGTTCGCCCTCGGCGGTGACCTGCTCGCGAAGGTCGACCCGCAGTGGCGCACCGGCGCGCGGCAGGCACACTCCGGCACCCACGTCGTGCACGCGGCGCTGCGCGAGGTGTTGGGGCCCTCGGCGCTGCAATCCGGCTCGTACAACCGGCCCGGCTACCTCCGACTCGACTTCGGCTGGAACACCGCGCTCACCCCCGATCAGCTAGCGCAGGTCGAGGAGGTCTCCAACGCCGCCCTGCGCGCGGACCTGCCCGTCGGCTGGCAGTACATGACGCTCGAGGAGGCCAAGGAGTGGGGCGCGATCGCGCTCTTCGGCGAGACCTACGACAACACCAAGGTGCGCGTCGTCGAGATCGGCGGCCCGTGGTCGCGCGAGCTCTGCGGTGGCACCCACGTCGACCACTCGTCCCAGGTGGGCACCATCGTGCTCACCAGCGAGTCCTCGGTCGGGTCCGGCAACCGCCGGGTCGAGGCCCTGACCGGCATCGAGGGCTTCAACTACCTGGCCCGTGAACGTGATGTCGTCGGGCAGCTCACCACGATGCTCAAGACCCAGCCCGACGACCTCGTCGGCCGTGTGGGCGACCTCGTCGACCGGCTTCGCGCTGCGGAGAAGGAGGTCGAGAGGGCCCGCACCGCACAGCTGCTCGGGCGCGGCGCCGAGTTGGCCGCCGGTGCCGAGGACATCCGGGGCACGTCCTTCGTGGGCACGGTCATCGACGGCGTCGGCGGCGGCGACGTCCGTACGCTCGCGCTCGACATCCGAGGCCGGCTGGCAACCGATCGACCCGGTGCGGTCGTGGTGATCGGCACCGACGGGGACAAGGTCTCTGCGGTCGCAGCGGTCAACGATGCGGGCACCGGCGCAGGTGTCTCGGCCAACACACTCGTACGCGCCGCGACCGCCGAGTTGGGCGGCAAGGGCGGCGGCAAGGACGACGTCGCGCAGGGTGGTGGCTCGGACGGGACCAAGGCGCCGGCGGCGCTCGACGCGGCTCGCGCCGCCCTCGCGGCGGGCTGAGCTCCATGGGCGCGGCGCCGGGCGTACGCCTGGGGATCGATCCCGGCGATGCGAGGATCGGCGTCGCGGCCAGTGATCCGTCGGGTTTCCTGGCTACCCCGGTCGAGACGGTGGCGCGCGGCGACGGCGATCTCGATCGTCTGGCCGCGCTCGCCGAGGAGCACGGTGCGGTGCTCGTCTACCTCGGGCTCCCTCGATCGTTGTCAGGCGCGGAGGGGCCGGCGGCCGGTAGGGTGCGGGAGTTCGCCGCTCAACTCGCCGCCCGGCTCGCGCCGGTCCCGGTGCGATTGTTCGACGAACGGCTCAGCACGGTGTCGGCGGAGAGCATGCTGCGTCAGCAGGGTCGCAAGGGGAAGTCACGGCGCGCCGTGGTGGACCAGGTCGCGGCCGTGGTGATCCTGCAGGCCGCCCTCGACACCGAGCGGAGCGCAGGCTCGACCCCGGGGGAGTTGGTCGAGTTGCCCGACGACCTGACCCCAGACGACGGAGCGCAACGGTGACCCAGCCCCCCGATGACGACTTCAGCTTCCTCGGTGAGGAGCAGGCCGAACCCGAGGGCGCCGCGCCACGGGGAGGTGCCCGCCGGGCCGAGCGGATGCCACGACGCGGCTGCGGTCCGATCGCGATCGTCGCGGTGCTCGCGGTGGTGGCGATCGTGGTCGCAGGCTTCTTCGGGATCGGCAAGCTCAAGGACCTGTTCAGCGGCTCGCCGGACTACTCCGGCCCGGGCACCGGCAGTGTCGTCTTCGAGGTGCACCAGGGTGACAGCGCGAGCGTGATCGGTGCAAACCTGGAGAAGGCGCACGTCGTCGAGAGCGCGGGCGCGTTCGTCGACGCGGCCCGCGGCAACGACCGGTCACGGGGCATCCAGGTGGGTTACTACAAGCTGCGCAGGCACATGAAGGCCAGCGATGCGCTCGACGTGCTCATCAATCCGAAGAACCTGATCCAGAGCGTCGTGACGGTGCCCGAGGGGGCGCGTGTCGCCGATGTGGTCGCGACGATCGCGGCGAAGACGAAGATCAAGAAGGCTGCGGTCGTGGCGGCGCTCGAGCATCCGGCGAAGCTGGGCCTCCCCGCGTCTGCCGGCGGGGACGTCGAGGGGTACCTCTTCCCGGCGACCTACACCGTGGCGCCCGACCAGTCCGCCGTCGGCCTGCTCAAGCAGATGGTGGCCAAGGCGAAGGCCGAGTTCGCCTCGTTGGATGTCGACTCCGGCGCCCAGGCCGTCGGCCTCACCCCTGAGCAGGTGATCACGGTGGCCAGCATCCTCGAGTACGAGGCCAGTCGCGACGAGGACTATCCGAAGGTTGCGCGGGCTATCTACAACCGCCTGCACAAGGGGATGCGGCTGCAGTCGGATGCCACGGTGGCGTACGCGAACAAGCTCTCCGGTCAGGTGTGGACGACCGCGACGCAACGCTCGAACTCCTCGCCCTACAACACCTACCAGCACGACGGGCTGCCGCCCGGCCCGATCGGCAACCCCGGCGCGAAGACCATCCGGGCCGCGATGCACCCCGCCGACGGGCCGTGGCTCTACTGGGTCGTGGTCAACCTCAAGACCGGGGAGACGGTGTTCTCGACGACCTACGCGGACCATGAGAAGGCGGTCGCGCGATTCACGGAGTACTGCAAGACCTCGACGGCGTGCTGATGACGCGTTGCGCCGTGCTGGGCAGCCCGATCGCCCATTCGCTC
>DASVMH010000222.1:0-7325 GCA_036384455.1 Marmoricola sp.
CGGTCCGTCGGATCGTGACGTGCGCGGCGATGATGAGCACGGTGAGCCAGCCGCCGTAGCGGTAGATGTCGGCGGGCACGGTGCCGTCGACGCCGAGTCCGACGCAGGCGTACGCACCGACGCCGACCATGAGGCTGAGCACGAGCAGGATCAGCTCGGTGCCGCGGCGGCTTCGATGGGCCAGGCGCTGCTGGGCGGAGGCGATGACGGCGGACATCAGTTGCCACCGCACAGGGAACGCATCGGATCGTTGGTCGTGGACGGTGCCGGCGTGGTCGTCGAGGAACTCGCGGCCGACTTGCGCTTCGACTTCTTCGTCGTGGTCTTGTTGCCGGCCTTCTTGCGAGCGGCCTTCTTGTGGGCAGCCTTCTGCGCGGCGCGCTTCTTCGCCTTCGCTGCGGCCGCCTTCTGCCGTTGGTTGGCGCGCCAGTCCGAACAGGCCCGCTGCACGAGATCGGCGAGCTTGCGCTGGGCCGCCTGCTTGTTGTCCACCGGGATCCCGGCCTCGACGGCGGCCTGGTTGGGCTCGCCGAGCCGGTCGCTGGGCAGGGTGCTGCGTTGGTCGACGTGATCCAGGTCGATGATCGGGAGGTTCCAGTCGACGCCCTTGAAGATCGCCACGGTGCCCGTGTTGTCGTCCACGCCGACGTAGTAGCGGGTCTGGGTCCAGCGGTAGCCGGCGTAACCGAGCCCCGCGAGGATGGCGAGCACCACCACGAGGGCGGCCAGGCGTCGCAGCCAGGTGAATCGGCGCGGAGGCAGCGGGGCGTACCGGATCGCCTCGGGATCCTCCGACGGGGGGTCGGCGCTGACCCGGTCGATCGACGTCGTCGTCACGCTCGCCTCACCCGCCGCACCGACGGTGACCGGGGAGCCCGCGGGCGTCGTCGGATCCGCGACGACCTCGGCGACCACGACGGTGACGTTGTCGGTGCTTCCGGCCTCGAGTGCCGCGGTGACCAGAGCGCCCGGGACGTACTCGAGGTCCGCGCCGGTGAGCAGCTCGGCCATCGCGTCGTCGGAGAGCACGCCGCAGCATCCGTCGGAGCACAACATCAGGCGGTCGCCCGGCTGCACCTCGACGCGGGAGAGGTCCGGTTCGGGTTCGTGGACGCCGTCGACGGCGCGCAGGATCAGATTGCGGTGCGGATGCACCTTCGCGTCGTCCTCGGTGATGCGGCCCTCGTCGACGAGGCTCTGCACGAAGGTGTGGTCCTTGGTGAGACCGCGCAACTCGCCGTCGCGCAGGAGGTACGCGCGGCTGTCGCCGACATGGGCGATGTTGACGCCGTCGCCGTCGAAGAGGAGCGCGGTCGTGGTCGTGCTGGTGCCGTCGAGCTCCGGGTCGTCGGCGACCAGGTCCGCAAGGCGGTTGTGCGCCAGGTGGATCGATCCCGCGAGGGCCTCGAGCGCGTTGTTCCCGGGCGCCTCGTCGAGGGAGCGCAACTGCTGGACGGCGGTCCGGCTGGCGATGTCGCCGCGGGCCGCCCCGCCGACACCATCGGCGACGACGAGCAGATGCGGCCCGGCGTACCCGGAGTCCTGGTTGTCCTGACGCACCCGCCCGACGTCGGAGAGTGCGGCGAACCTCAGCTCGAGACTCACTTGCGCAACTCCAGGATCGTCTTGCCGATCCGCACCTGGGAGCCGAGACCGAGGACGGTCGGCTGGGTGATCCGGCGCGCTCCGACGTAGGTGCCGTTGGTCGAGCCGAGGTCCTCCACGAACCACTGGTCACCCGAACGGGCGATCCTGGCGTGGCGGGTGGAGACGTAGTCGTCGTCGAGTCTGATGGCGGCGTCGGTGCCGCGGCCGATCAGCAGCGGTGCACTCGCGAGCGAGATCGTCTCGCCACGGTTGCCGCCCTCACGGATGAGCACATGTGTGGGGTCGCCGCGGCGCGCTTTGGCCGGCTTGGCGGTCTTGGGCTGCTTCGCCTGCTTGGTGGGCTTGGCGGCCTTGCTCTGTTTGCGGGAGACCTTCGCGCCGAACATGTCCGAACGCACGACGGAGACGACCGCGAGCACGAAGATCCACAACAGCGCGAGGTACGCGAACTTGATGACCACCAGGGTGAGCTCGGACATTCAGGCTCCTCGGTGCCGCAGCGTCATCGTGGTGTTGCCGATCCGGATCACCGATCCGTCGTGGAGCACGGCCTCGGTGGTGCGCCGCCCGTCGACGAGCGCGCCGTTGGTGCTGCCCAGGTCGTGCACGCTCACCTCGGGTCCGTCGGCGCCGTCGACGACGCGCACCTCGAGATGGCGACGTGAGACGCCGGGGTCGTCGATGCGCAGGTCGGCGTCGGTGCCCCGGCCGATCACGATGCCCGGCGGGGACAGCGGAAGCTGTTGGCCGTTGACCTCGAGGACGGCGCTGGCGCGGCGTACCTGCGTCTCGGTGACGGGCGGGCGCTGCGCCGACTGCCTGACCGTCGACACAGACTGGCTGCGGACCCGGAACCGCCCGGTGGTGAGCTCGTCGTCGGTCTCGAGTGAGATCTGGACCGGGCCGGTGAAGACGTAGGACTGCTGGGTCGCATGCTCCCGCAGGAGTTTGGTGAGTTCGTCGGTCAGTTGCGGCCCGATGCTGCTCAGCCGCTCGTGGTCCCCGGCGGAGAGCTCGACATGGAAGTCGTTGGGCACCAGCCGACGCTCGCGGCTGAGGATCTGTGCGGAGTTGTCGATCTCGCGGTTGAGTGCGGCTGAGATCTCCACCGGCTGCACCGCGCTGCGGAAGGTGCGCGCGAAGGCGCCGGAGATCAGATCCTCGAGTTTGTTCTCGAAGCGCTGCAACGCGTTCACGATCTCCTCCTTCCTGCTCCGACTATCCGCTCCGAAGGTCTCCGGGTCTGCCCTACCCTCCCATGAGGGCGTTCGTGCGTACGCCGAGCGGCACGCAGATGCGCGCTCCGATCGTATCCGGCGACCCCCGCCCGTTTTGGGTTGCCGAGCGCGTGTGGGATAGCCTTACGCCTGCTTCTGGCGCGAGTGGCGGAATAGGCAGACGCGCACGGTTCAGGTCCGTGTGCCCGAAAGGGCGTGGGGGTTCAACTCCCCCCTCGCGCACCAACCAGGCAAGCACAGCCGCAGGTCACCCTGCGGCTCGCTTCGTTTTCACAACGACCCCAGGAGTCACAGGGTCTCGTGTGACAACCCGGTTGACCCCACCAAACTTCACACGGTCAACCCCAGTTTCGTGGGCGAAGTCCGGGGCGGCGACCGTGGCCGGTCACCGGGCCGGTCACTGGGCGGGTCTGATTCGCGCGGCGATCTGGGTCTGGTCGCTCGACGTCTGTTGCCAGACCGCGATCGCGTCGCCCCGGGCATCCGAGGCGACAGAGGAGCCCGTCGCCCGGGCCGTCGACAGCCTGACGGGTGCCGACCAGGAGCCGTCGTGGGGTCGCCGCATCGTGTCGATCTGATCCGGATCGCCGGTGATCTGGAACGTCACGACGGCGTCGCCGCGTGCGTCCAGCGCGACTGCGGAGGACCAGCCGGCTCCGTCGAGCAGCACCGGTCCGTGCCAGGCGCCGCGGGCCCCATGCCGCGCCATCTCGACACCCTCGGAGACGCCTTCCAGCACGCGGTCCCAGGTCACCATCGCGTCGCCGCGAGCGTCGAGGGCCAAGTGGGGATCGATGGTGTTCTGCCCGGTGGCGCTCAACGTCGCAGGGCTGTGCCAACCGCCTCCCGCCGGACGGCGCGCGGCCTGAACGCCGCACGTCGACGCATCCGCGCTGCACGAGCGCCAGATCACGACGGCGTCGCCGCGCGCGTCGGACGCCACCTGGACACCCTCTGAGTCGTCGCTCTCCGTCGACACGGTGTGCGGGACGCTCCAGGGTCGGCCGAGCCGATGACGGGTGACCTGGATGGCGGCGGTACCCGTGCCGAGGATGCGCTGCCAGGCGACCACGGCATTCCCCTTCGCGTCCACCGCGATGTCAGGGTCGACGGTCGACGGGCCGGACTCGGGCAGGCGCACCTTGCGGCCCCAATGGCCGGCCGCGGTGCGGTGCACCATCTGGATGCGCCCGGCCGCACCGGCGCCGGACCGCCAGACCACGGTGGCGGCACCCTCTGCGTCGATGGCGACCTGCGGGCGGGCCGGGTTGCCCGGCGCGAGGCTGCCCAGCGTCGCCGGGTCGCCCCAGCCGTGCCCAGCACGACGGGTCGCAGCCTGCATCAACTCGTGCTGGCCGTCGAAGGCGTCCCACACCGCGACCTCGTCGCCTCGGGGGTCGATGGCGACCTGCTCGTCCTCGGCGGCCAGTTTCGGCGGCGAGACGGTGGCGGCCGAGCGCCACCCGTGACCCGCCGGTCGCTGCGCGACGCGTACGCGCCCGCTCACGCGATCGACCCACACGACAGCGGCGTCACCGCGGTCGTTCGCGACGACCAACGGACCGAACGCGCCCGCCCGTCCTGGGGGCGCGAACACATGGACCGGACCCCACGCAGGAGCGGCGATCGCCTGGCCCGCGATCAATGTGATGACCGCCGATCCACCGGCGGCTGCGACGAGCGCGCGGTGGTTCATCCGTATGGGCATGGGTCATGCTAGAGCCGTGGGGAGCATGATGGGCCCATGACGGAGGGAGAACGTTCGCTGGAGGCGGGGATCCGCACCGATTTCAGTGAACGGATGGATTACGGCGGCTATCTCGACCTGGCGACGCTGCTATCCGCGCAGCATCCGGTCAGCGTCCCTGAGCATCCCGACGAGATGCTCTTCATCATCCAGCACCAGACGACCGAGCTGTGGTTCAAGCTCGTGCTGCACGAGTTGCGCGGCGTACGCCAGGACCTCGACGCCGACGACGTGGCCCGTGCCCGCAAGGCGCTGTCGCGGGTCAAGCACATCTTCCGCGTGCTCAGTGACCAGTGGTCGGTGCTGGCCACGCTGACGCCGAGCGAGTACGCCGAGTTCCGCGGCGACCTCGGCTCGGCATCGGGACTGCAGTCGTGGCAGTACCGCGCGGTCGAGTTCATCCTGGGCAACAAGAACCGCAAGATGCTGGCGATCTTCGACGCCCAACCCGAGGTCCGTGCGGTGCTCGAGGAGCTCCTCGAGTCGCCGACGGTCTACGACGCGTTCCTGCGCTACCTGGCCCGACACGGACACCCGGTGCCGACCAGCGTCCTCGAGCGTGACACCAGCGTGGCGTGGGTCGAGGTGCCCGAGCTGCGGCCGGTCTTCGTCGACATCTACAACGACACCACCACGCATTGGGGCGAGTACGCCACCTGTGAGGATCTCGTCGACCTCGAGGATGCCTTCCAGTTCTGGCGGTTCCGCCATCTGCGCACGGTGCAGCGCACCATCGGTTTCAAGACCGGGACCGGCGGCAGTTCCGGCGTCGGCTTCCTGCGCCGCGCCCTGGACCTGACCTTCTTCCCCGAGCTCTACAGCGTGCGCACCGAGATCGGCGGCTGAGAGCGCACCCGTGCAGACCTCGACGCACCGGTACGGCGAGCACGCGGATCAGTTCGCCGAGTCGACCCGGCCCGCCGGCACGCCGCGCGGCGTCGCGGTGGTGGTCCACGGAGGTTTCTGGAAACCGGCCTACGGCATCGAGTACGCACGGCCGCTGGCACCGAGTCTGGCGGCGTCCGGATGGGTCGTGTGGGCGATCGAATACCGCCGCGGAACCGGCTCCGCCGACACCCTCGCCGACGTGCGCACCGCGATCGCCGCCCGGCCGGATCTCGACGGCCCGGTCGTCGCCATCGGCCACTCCGCCGGCGGTCACCTCGCGGCGTGGGTCGCTTCCCAGGACGTCGGCATCACCCATGTCGTCGCGCAGGCGGCGGTCCTGGACCTCGTGTCGGCGCACGAGGAGGGTCTCGGCGGCGGAGCCGTCGAGCGGTTCCTCGGCCACGCACCCGATGACGGCGATGCCGCCGTCGATCCGATCCGGCAGCTTCCCCTTGGCGTACCGGTGACGTGCGTGCATGCCCGCGACGACGACATCGTCCCGATCTCGCAGTCGCGCGCCTATGCGGCCGCGGGTACGGCGGTCGGCGACCACGTCGAGGTGATCGAGGTCGCCGGTGATCACTTCACGGTCATCGATCCGCACTCGCCCGCCTGGGGGACCACCCTCGAGCGACTGTCGGGGATCAGATGACGAAACGGTTGCGATAGCCGCGATCGTCGAGCGCGCCGGCGCGAGCCGACGGACGATCCCGATATGCCCCGCCGCCGCCTGATCGCCGCGCTCGCCTGCGTCGTGCTCGCGGCGAGTGTGAGCACCGCGCTCGTCAGCCGTGCCGGGGCGGGCACGTCGAGGTGCGACCGGTTCCGGCAGGCGGCCGCTGAACCTGCGCGGACGAGCTTCGACGGCACCGCATCGACGCGCCGGATCCTGGTGATCGGCGACTCGTACTCGATGGGGCTGGGGGTCCGCAGCGACCAGAGCTGGGCACACCGGCTGCCCGGTCGCGTCGTCGTCGACGGGTTCTCCGGCTCGGGCTTCAGCGCCCACGCGAGCCCGTGCGGCGCGGTGTCGTACGCCGCCCGGGCAGCGCGAGGGCTGCGCCGCGCAGCGCCCGTCGACCTGGTCGTCGTCGAGGGCGGACTGAACGATTTCGACCAGTCCGACGGGGCGATCCGCCGCGGGTTCGATGAACTCATCGATCAGCTGCCGGGCGCACGGGTCGTCGTGGTCGGACCCGCCGACGCACCGGCGCGGGCGGCCGAGGTGCCCCGGGTCGATGACCTGCTCGCCCGACTCAGCGCCGCTCACGGGCTGCGCTACGTGCGGATGGCCGGCACGACGTTCCCGTACCTCTCCGACGGTCTGCACCTCACCGCGGCCGGGCATCGGGAGTTCGGTGACATCGTCAGCCGTGCGATCGGTGGTCGGCGGGACAGCTGACGCGTTCTGGGTACCCTGTTGGACGGCGGACTTGACGAGTCAGTGGAGGTGACGGTGCGGCGTACGACCGGGGTGTGGCTGGTGGTGGCATGTGCGCTCGCAGTGCTGCTGAGCGGATGCGGCAGCTCCCATAAGGACTCCGGGGGCAGCGGGTCCGGGGGGGCGGCGAGTTCCACGTCCAGCGCCGCGCCCGGGATCACCGACGACAACCTCGCGACGTTCGTGAAGTCGTTGCAGCAGTACGTGCCCCAGATCAAGAAGCAGTACGCCTCGACCTACGCCGAGATCACCGTGACCGGGACGGGTGCGCACACCCTCATCTACACCTACACGTACAAGAAGGTCGCCAATCGCGCCTCGGCGAAGACAGGGCTCGAGAAGACGGTCAAGAAGCTGCAGTCCGTGTGTGACGAGAAGGTCTTCCCCGGGATGACGCAGGCCG
>DASVMH010000223.1:0-14421 GCA_036384455.1 Marmoricola sp.
CAGAACGCCCTGCACATCCCCGTGCCCGTCTCGATCCCGGAAAGGTGACCACGACCGTGTCGACCACCACTTCCACCCTCACCCGCAACATCGACGCCGCACGCCTGCGGTCGCTGGCTGCGCGCGTGGAGGCTGCCGATCCCGACGCCCGTCAGGACGTCACCAATGCCATGACCGGCGCCGTTCTCGGCCAGGTCCCGCATTGCTCGCCTGCTGATGTCGCGGCGGCCGCCAGGCGTGCCCGCAGCGTTCAGAAGATCTGGGCGCAGCGGCCGATCGAGGAGCGGGCTGCGGTGTTGTTGCGCTTCCACGACCTCGTGCTGGACCGGCAGGACGAGGTGCTGGACCTGATCCAGTTGGAGAACGGCAAGGCGCGCCGGCATGCGTTCGAGGAGATCCTCGACGTGACGATGAACACCCGCTACTACGGCCACACGGCGGAGGAGTACCTGCGGCCCAAGCGCCGCCAGGGCGCGCAGCTGGCGTTGACGAAGGTCTGGGAGTTGCACCACCCCAAGGGCTTGGTCGGCGTTATCTCCCCATGGAACTACCCGCTCACCCTGGGCATCAGCGACGCCCTGCCCGCGATCGTCGCCGGCAACGCTGTGCTGACCAAGCCCGACGCCCAGACGCCGTACGCCGCGCTGTGGGCGGTCGAGCTGCTCGAAGAGGCAGGGATGCAGCCCGGCCTGGTGCAGGTCGTCACCGGCTCTGGAGCCGAGCTGGGCACCCCGATCATCGAGAACTCCGACTTCTTGATGTTCACCGGATCGACCGCAGTCGGTCGCACCGTCGCCGCCCAGGCAGGTGAGCACCTCATCGACTGCTCGATGGAACTCGGCGGCAAGAACGCCCTACTGGTCCTCGACGACGCCGACCTCGACAAGGCCGTCGGCGGCGCGGTGCGCGCATGCTTCTCCAACACCGGCCAGCTGTGCATCTCGATGGAGCGCATCTACGTGCCTGAGGTCATCTGGGACGACTTCACCACGAGGTTCGCCAAGGCCGCCAAGGCGATGAAGCTGTCGGCGGCCATCGACTACTCCGGCGACATGGGCTCCCTGGTCTCGCGCAAGCAACTGGAGACCGTCGTACGCCACGTCGACGACGCCGTGGCAAGGGGCGCGACCGTGCTCGCCGGCGGCAAGACCCGCCCGGACCTCGGGCCCTTCTTCTACGAGCCGACGATCCTCACCGGCGTCGACGAAACCATGGAGGTCTACGCCCACGAGACCTTCGGACCGCTGGTGTCGCTGTATCGGGTCGCGGACGAGGAAGAGGCGATCGCACGAGCCAACGACAGCGAATACGGCCTGAACTTCAGCGTCTGGACCTCCGACGAGCAGCGCGGCTACCGCGTCGCTGCCCGGCTCGAGGCGGGCACCGTCAACGTCAACGACGCCTACGCAGCCGCATGGGGCTCGATGGACGCCCCAATGGGCGGCATGAAGGCCAGCGGGCTCGGACGACGCCATGGAGAGCACGGGATCCTCAAGTACACCGAATCGCAGACGATCGCTCTCGAGCGTGTGATTCCCGTGGGAGCGCCCGACGGCATGAATCCGAAGACGTACGCGCGCCTTGCCACCCGTGCGCTGCGCCTCGCCAAGCACCTGCCCGGCGTGAAGTGACCCGCCCGAAAGCGAGGAGAAACCCGATGCACACCGTCCTGGGAGCCAACGGCCAGATCGCCGAGGAGCTCACCGACTACCTGTTCGACAACATCACGCACGACATCCGTCTGGTCAGCCGCAACCCGCGCAAGGTCCACGAGACCGACCAGCTCGTCAAGGCCAACCTGATGGATGCCGACGCCACCGCCGCGTCCGTCGCGGGCAGCGAGATCGCTTACCTCACCGTCGGTCTGCCGCTGGACTCGACGCTGTGGGAGCAGCAGTTCCCTGTGATGATGGCCAACACCATCGCTGCCTGCCGCCAGCACGGCACCAAGCTGGTGTTCTTCGACAACACCTACATGTATCCGCGCACCGACACCCCGCAGGTCGAGACCACCGCCTTCCAGCCGGTCGGCCGCAAGGCGACCGTGCGCGCCCGGATCGCGACCATGCTCCTCGAGGAGATGGACGCCGGCCGGATCGAGGCGGTGATCTGCCGTGCGCCGGAGTTCTACGGACCCGGCAAGACCCAAAGCCTCACCAACACCGCCGTCTTCGAGCCCATCAAGCAGGGCAAGCGACCCTTGGTCCCGATCAGTGCCCACACCCGGCGCAGCATCATCTGGACACCGGACGCCAGCCGCGCCATGGGTCTGATCGGCAACACTCCCGACGCCTACGGCCAGACCTGGCATCTGCCCATCGACCCGGACCGCCGCACCTACGCCGAGATGATCCAGACCGCCTCCGAGATCCTCGGCAGGGACATCACCTACCGCACGGTGCCGGAGATGGTGTTCAGGATCGCCGGGTTGTTCAAGTCCTCGGTCAAGGAGTCGAACGAGCTCATGCCGCGCTACCGCCAGGACAACATCTTCGACTCCTCGAAGTTCACCATCCGCTTCCCCGACTTCCCCGTCACCACCTACCGCGAGGGGATCACCGAGATCCTCAGCAAACGAACGGAATCCTGATGGCCGACCACACTCAACGCCCCTTCGATCTCGTCCTCTTCGGCGCCACCGGATTCACCGGCGGTCTGACTGCCGAGTACCTCGCCGCCCATCTGCCGCCCACGGCCCGGCTGGCGCTGGCCGGACGCAACGAGGTGAAGCTCGAAGCCGTCCGCGACCGCCTCGCCGAGATCAACCCAGCGATGAAGGACACCGTGCTCCTGCACGCCGACGCCTCCGATCCCGAGAGCCTGAGCCGGGTTGCGGAGTCCGCACGTGTCGTGATCACCACCGTCGGCCCCTACCTCGAACACGGTGGACCTCTCGTGGCCGCCTGCGCCGCCGCGGGAACCGACTACGTCGACCTCACCGGCGAACCAGAGTTCGTCGACCGGATGTACCTCGAGCACCACGAGACCGCCGTACGGACCGGTGCGCGCATCGTCCACGCCTGCGGATTCGACTCCATCCCGCACGACCTCGGTGCCCTCTTCACCGTCCAGCAACTGCCGGCAGATGTGCCGATCACCGTGCGCGGTGTCGCCCGCACCAACGCCGCGTTCTCGGGCGGCACCGTGCACTCCGGGCTGGGCCAGCTCTCGAGGCTGCGAGCGATGCGGCAAACCGCATCGGCACGCAAGCGCCGCGAGCCGCGACCGCAGAGCAGACGTGCCCGGGCCAGGATCGGTGCCCCCAGACGCGACCGCGACCTCGACACCTGGCTGATCCCGCTGCCCACCATCGACCCGGAGGTCGTCAGGCGTTCCGCACTCGCCCGCGACGACTACGGGCCGGACTTCACCTACTCCCACTACGCCGGAGTACGACACGCCACCACCGTGGCCCTCGCCGGCGCTGGCTTCGTTGCCGCGCTCGTCGCCGTCCAGATCCCGCCGCTGCGACGCGCCATCGGGCGGTGGGTCCCGCAGGGTGAGGGACCGTCCGAGGAGCGGCGAGCCCGGACCCGCTTCACCGTCGATTTCATCGGCAACGGCGGGGACCGGACGGTGCACACCCGCGTCAGCGGTGGCGATCCCGGCTACAGCGAGACCGCGAAGATGCTGGCCGAGGCGGCCATGTGCCTGGCGTTCGACGACAACCCCTCCACTGCGGGTCAGGTGACCACGGCCGCGGCGATGGGAGAGAGCCTCACCCAGCGCCTCGTCGAGGCCGGGATCTCCTTCGAGGTCATCCAGGCGTGAGGGCTCACCGACTCTCGGGGCGACCCCGCCACCACAGCAGCTGGAGCGCGGCGCCGACGGCGATCGGGTTCTCGCTCAGGGGGCGGGGGAGCAGTTCGTCGCAGCGGGCGAGCCGTCGTACGACCGTGTTGCGGTGGGTGAACAACACCTCCGCGGTCGCCGCCGCGTTGCACTGGTGCTCCAGATAGGTGCGCAGGGTGGTGCGCAGCTCGCTGTCCTCGGTGACGAGGTCGCCGAGGACGTCGGCGATGAACTCGTCGGCGCGGCCCACGTCCGTGCTCAGCATCGCCACGAGTTGGGCGTCCATGTACGTGCCGACCCTGCGGGTGGTGCCGAGGCGGGCCATCATCTGCTGCACGCCGGTCGCCTCGAGGTGACTCTGGCGGAAGCCGTCGAGGTCCGTGCGGGGCCGGCCGAGCGCGACACGTACGCCCGGGAGCGATGCGAGCGCCGCCTCGATCTGCGACGCGGCGGGTGCGCTGACCACCGGGAGCCAGACCCACAGCGAGCCTCGGGTCGCGAGGACGGTGAGGCGCCGCTTCGCGCGGGTGCTGCGCAGGACGGCCTCGGCGGCGCTCTCGAGCAGGTCCCCACTGACCTCAGGCGGACCCCAGACCACGGCGGCCAGGTGGGTGCCGGTGAGGGCGTACCCGAGCCGCGACTCCGCCGTCTTGCGGGGGACCGGAGCACCTTCCAACAGCAGCGAGACGGTCGCCAGTCGCTCGGCATGGGTGCCCTGGGTGAGGTCCTCCTGTTCTTGTCGCATCAGCGCCGCGACGGCGGCGACGGTGTCCTCGACGAAGGTCGAGATCGAGCGCAGGGAGACCGCCAGGACCTCGTGCAGGAGCTCGGGATCGGAGGTGAGCTCGAAGCAGATCTCCATCCAGCGGCGCAGGGCCACGCTCTGCCCCGTACGCCAGGTGTCCAGTCCGGTCTCGTCGAGGCCGCGGCGGACCAGGTCGCGGCTGGACTCCACCAGGACCGGGCCGAGGTTCGGTGCCACCCGCGCACCCGGGCTCACCACGTTCGCCGAGGCCCAGTGCAACAGGTTGGACAGACTCGAGTTGCGGGCGCCCTCGGCCAGGATCGGGTCCGAGAGGATCTCCGCGGTGATCGGGCTACCCAGCACGGCTGTGTTGAGCTCGTCGAGCCACTCCTGGCGCGGGTGCAGGACCTGCTCGGCGCCCTGCCGGATGATCTCCTGCGCCGCCTCCGAGGGCAGCGGCCAATCGTCGCTCACGGTGTCCATTTCACACCATGGGAGCACGTCAGAGGGGCGATTGTGTACATGGTCGCCGGGCGTGTGCACCACCAGACTGGTGACACCAACGATTCAGGAGCACCCATCATGAGCAGTCACCTCGTGGAAACCGTCGACGTCCTCATCATCGGCGCCGGCATCTCCGGCATCGGCGCCGCCCGCTACGTCAAGACCGAGCACCCGGAGAAGTCCTTCGCGATCCTCGAGGCCCGCGAGAACATCGGCGGCACCTGGGACCTGTTCAAGTACCCCGGGATCCGCTCCGACTCCGACCTCTACACCTTCGGCTACGACTTCAAGCCGTGGCGCGACAAGGAGAGCATCGCGACCGCGCCCCGCATCCTCGCCTACCTCGAGGAGACCGCCGAGGAGAACGGCCTCCTCGAGCACGTCCGGCTCGGCCACAAGGTCGTGCGCGCGAACTGGAACAGTGACATCGCCCAATGGGTGGTCGAGGTCGAACAGACCACCTCCGAGGGGACGGCCCGCAAGACCATCAATGCCCGCTGGATCTTCTGCGGGGGCGGGTACTACCGCTACGACGAGGGCTACAGCCCGACCTTCGAGGGTGCGGACCGGTTCGGCGGGCAGATCATCCACCCCCAGCACTGGCCCGAGGACCTGGACTACGCCGGCAAGCGCGTGGTGGTCATCGGCAGTGGAGCGACCGCAGTGACGCTGGTGCCCTCGATGGCCGGTACGACCGAGCAGATCACCCTGCTGCAGCGCACGCCGAGCTACATCATGCCGGTGCCGCGGGAGGACCCGTTCGCGAAGCTGGCCAAGAAGCTGTTCGGCCCCGATCGTGCACACCGCCTGATCCGGGGACGGTTCATCCGCGAGCAGCGGTACGTCTGGAAGTTCTGCCAGCGGTTCCCGAAGGCCGCCCGGCGCATCATCCGCGCGGTGAACGCCAAGCAGCTGCCGGGGGGTTTCGCCGTCGACGAGCACTTCAACCCGCCGTACGACCCCTGGGACCAGCGCCTGTGTGCGGTCCCTGACGGTGACCTGTTCAAGGCTCTGAGCGACGGCACCGCCGACATCGTCACCGACCACATCGAGACGTTCACGGAGACCGGGATCCAACTGAAGTCCGGCCGCCACCTCGACGCCGACATCATCGTCACCGCCACCGGCCTCAACCTCCAGATCGCCGGCGGCGTCGACCTCAGTGTCGACGGCCGTCCGGTCAGCTACCGCGACACCGTGGTCTACCGCGGCACCATGCTCAGCGGTGTCCCCAACTTCGCCATGGCGATCGGTTACACCAACTCGTCGTGGACCCTGAAGGTCGGACTGCTCTGCGAATACTTCGTGAAGCTGCTGACCTACATGGACGAGCACGGTCACGACGCCGCCTGGGCCGTCGCCGACCCCGACATGGAGACCCGTCCGCTGCTCGACTTCGGGGCGGGCTACGTCCAGCGGTCGCTGCAGGACCTCCCGCGCCAGGGTCCGGCGGCGCCGTGGCTGATGTCGAAGGACTACTTCGACGACCGCACGCTCCTGCAGGGCGGCGACCTCGTGGACGAGCACCTGCACTTCACGAGCGCGGCCACGAATGCGGGTGTCGGCCCCGAGATCGCCGATGCTGCCGAGGTCGTCGCGTGAGCGTGAGCATGGACAGCGCCGCCGCCGACCAGATCGTCGAGCTGAGCAACGGGACCCGGATCTGCTGCCGCATCGACGGTTCCCCGGGAGGGGAGACCGTCGTGCTCATCGCGGGTCTCGGTCAACAGTTGATCGCGTGGCCCCAGGCACTGGTCGACCGGCTCGTCGCGGACGGCTACCAGGTGGTGCGCCTCGACAACCGGGACGCCGGGCGGTCGTCGCGCTCCGACCGGCCGGCGCCGGGCAAGCTGCAGTTGCTCGCAGGACGGGTCCGTCCGGACGCGTACGCGCTGGAGGACATGGCCGCCGACATCGTCGACCTCCTCGACCGGTTGGAGATCGAGCGAGCCCATCTGGTCGGCCAGTCGATGGGCGGGATGATCGCCCAGGTCGTCGCCGCGTCGGCCCCGGCGAAGGTCGCCTCGTTGACGTCGTTCTTCTCCACGACCGGCGACCCGAAGGTGGGACAGCCCAACCTGAGGACGAAGCTGCTGCTGACCGCCCCGACGCCGAGCACCCGGGAGCGGGCCGTGGCGGGGCACCTGCGCATGGCTCGACACCTCCAGGGCCGTGTGTACGGGATGGACACCGATCATGAGAGGGCCCACGCCGCCGAGGCATGGGACCGCGCCGACGGCGCCGACCCGGACGCTATGGCCCGTCAGATCCAGGCGATCCTCGCGTCCGGTGATCGCACCGCATCCCTGCGTACGATCAGCGTGCCGACGCTGGTCATCCACGGCGACCGCGACCCGATCGTCGACCCGTCCGGCGGCCGGGCGACCGCTGCCGCCATCCCGGGAGCGCGTCATGTGACGATCGCCGGCATGGGGCACCACCTCGCGCCCGGACTCATCGAACGCTACGCCGACCTCATCACCCGGAACGCCCAAGGAGCACACGCATGAGCAGGAACACCGTCAAGGGGAAGATCGCGGCCATCACCGGCGCGGGCTCCGGCATCGGACAGGCCCTGGCCGTCGAGCTCAGCCGCCGAGGGGCGTCGGTCGCGATCAGCGACGTCAACGAGGCCGGGCTGAAGGAGACCGCGTCGAAGCTGGACGGTCCGGTGCACGCCGCCGTCGTCGACATCAGCGCCCGCGACGCCGTGATGGCCTGGGCCGACGAGGTCCAGGGCCACTTCGGTGGGGTCCACCAGATCTACAACAACGCGGGCATCGCCTGGAACCGGAAGGTGCTCGAGAGCAAGTGGGAGGACTACGAGCGCGTCTTCGCGGTCAACCTCAACGGTGTCATCCACGGCACCCAGGCATTCCTGCCGCACGTGATCGCGTCCGGCGACGGGGCGGTCGTGAACATCTCGAGCATCAACGGCGTCCTCACCCAGCCGGGCATGTCGCAGTACTGCACCGCCAAGTTCGCCGTACGCGGGTTCACCGAGACGCTGCGTACGGAGATGCTGCTCGCGGGTCAGCCTGTCAAGGTCAGCGTCGTCCACCCGGGCGGCATCGCCACGGCGATCTCCTCCAGCGCTGCCCGCATCGCCGAGGAGGTCGGCGAGGAACTCACCGACAGCGACCGCAACCGGGAGCGCGTCTACCGGGAGAAGCTGCTGCGGATGCCGCCGTCGAAGGCGGCGCGCATCATCGTCGACGGCGTGGAGCGGGGGAAGCCGCGGATCCGGGTCGGCAGTGATGCGGTCGTGATGGACCTGATCACCCGGTTGGCCCCGGCCTCCGCAACCGCCTTCATGGTGCCCATGGAACGCAAGCTGTTCGGTACCGCCGAAAAGCCGAGCTGATCCGGAGAGCCTGATTCGCTAGAGGGTGATCCGCTCGTCGAGGCGTCGCTCGGCCGCAGGGTCGTGGGCCGGGAGCAGGACCGTGGGCTCGCTCGCAGCGAACCCGGCGATCCGGTCCATCGTCTGCAGCGACGTGGCGATGTTGCTCGCCGGGCCGTCGACGACCCGTTGCTTCAGCAGGTCCTGGTCGTAGGTGGCGTCGCCGGCCAGGAAGTACGTCAACCCGGGCGTACGGACGACCAGGGACAGGTGACCGGGCATGTGACCCGGTGTCGGCACCGCGAGGACGGTCCCGTCAGCGGTGAGCGGGATCGAGCCGGGGAAGTCGCCGACGGCAGGGCCGTCGAAGGTGCGGCGCACCGGCTCGAACCAGGACGGCCACTGCTGCGGGACCGCTCCGAGCACGGACCCGTGCAGACCCTTCGAGGCCTGGTAGTTCTCCTCGGAGACGACGATCTCGGTGCCCTTGAAGTGTTCCAGCCCGTCGGCGTGGTCGTGGTGCAGGTGGGAGAGGACCAGGGTCTTGAGGTCCTTGGTCGGGTCGATGCCACGGGCGCGCAACTGGGGGCCGATCTCGTCCTCGGGCTCGACATTGAGGTCCATCGCGAGTTGGAAGAACGGGTGCCACCACGGGAAGAAGCCCGCTCTGGCGGTCTCACCGCAGTCCAGCAGGATCAGGCCCTCCTCGTGCTCGACGAGATAGGTGTAGATCGGCAGCGGCTCGGTCCACTCGCGATCGGTCAGCATCGCGAGGCGCCGACGCCACACGGGATGGTTCATGTTGCCGGCGCGGTGCTTCGTACGGATCCGGATGGTGCCGGTCCTGATCGGGATGATGGTCGTCATCGGGCACTTCCTGTGGGGGCGAACTCCGGCTCGAGATCGATGCGGGTGGCGTTGAGCGCGAAGGCCACCATGACGTAGTGGCCGACGAGCAGGCAGGCCTCGACGAGCTCGTCCTCGCTGAGCCAGCGGCGCGCGGCGGCCCAGGTGTCGTCACCGAGCTCGCGGGTGGCGAGCAACTCATCGGCGACCACGGTGAGCGTGTCGATGCGCGATGCGCACGTACGTGGCGCCGGATCGGCCTGCGCGGCGATCGTCTCGGGGGCGATGCCCAGGTCGCCGGCCATGTGGGCGTGGTGCCCCCACTCGTAGTGGGCCCCGAGGCGCCACGCCGAGCGCAGGATGGTCAGCTCCTTCTCGATCTCGCTGATCCGTGTCTTGCCGAGTAACTGCGAGATGAACACCGCGTGCCCGGGGAAGATCCGGCCCGACTTGGCGAGCATGAGGAACACGTTGAAGTCGGAGCCGGACTTCGTGGTCGCCCTGATCCGGCGCAGCACCAGTCGGGTGATGAGGGACAGGGAACGCGGGTTGGGGAGCTGGATCCTCGGCGCTCCGAGCCCCTTCCAGTCTCCCGCGGGGAATCTCTCGATGCGTGTCACTGCAGCCTCCACAAGGCGTGTCCTCACCGTCGTGCGTATGGCATAAGCGTATGATGTAAGCATGGCTGGTGCAACCAATGTGACCAAGCGCAAACCCCTGAGCCGGGAGCGGATCGTCCTGGCAGGCCTCGATCTTGCCGAGGACGGCGGGCTGGAGGCCGTGTCCCTGCACAAGATCGCCGACCGGCTCGGGTTCAAGACGATGTCGCTGTATCGCCACGTCGCTGACAAGGACGACCTGCTCGATGCGATGGGCGACGCGGTGCTGGCCGGGATGTCGGTCCCGGACCTCGAGGGCCTCGACTGGGAGGAGGCGTTGATCGCGATGGCGGCCGCCTTTCGCGGAGCGGTGGTCACCCGGCCCCGCTCGGCGCCACTGCTGTTGACCAGGCGCATCAACACGACGGCCTCACTGCCGATGGTGGACGCGGCGCTCGGGGGGATCGTGGCCACCGGGCTCGACCCGGCCGAGGCCGTTCACGTACTCCGGGCGTTCATCGCCTTCATGGTCGGCACGCTGTTGCGCGAGGTGGGTACTGCCCCGACGTACGCCCACGAAGCGTCGGCTCCGGCGATCGTGGCCAGCAGCCAGTACGAGCTCGAGCAATCAGGCTTCCCCGCGGTCGCCGCAGCTGCCGCCGACCTTGCCCTCTGCGACCACGAGGCGGAGATGCGCTACGGCCTGGCGATGCTGACCTCGGCACTGCGGCTCACGATCGGCTCGGAGTAGGTCCTGCCTCTTCGTACTCGGCCAAGAAGGCGGGTGGGGTGGTGTCGAGCAGGCGCGGGTCGGCGTCCTCGCCGGCCATCGCGAGTGCGCCGACGACGGCGCGCCCGAGCGTGAGCAGGTCTCGCGGGTCGCGTTTGTCGAGACCGCCGACGAGCTGCTTGAGGATGCTGAGCTGGTCGAAGTAGATCCGCTCGGTGACGAGGTTCTCGTCCTCGTCGAAGATGAAGTACGCCGTCATCCGGGTGCGGTGCTTCGAGCCGGTCGGTGGGATCTTGCCGAGCGGCCCGAGGTGGGTGCCGAGCAGCCAGAACTCCACGATCACCGCGTCGACGCTGTGCCGGAACGCGATGATCTCGTGGTCCTGGTCGGGGAAGGAGACGCGGGTGTCGTGGTAGTACTCGCGGACCTCGCCGTCACCGTCGTGCACCCGCAGCATCGGGATCAACTCGTAGTGCGGGTGGGGGAACGTCGAGAGGGTGGCGTCCCAGTCCTGGCGGACCTCGTCGTGGAAGTGGTCGAGGACGAGCTTCTCCCGCGCGCGCAGGACCTTTTCCGGGGGGAGGGTGAAGCGGGACGGAGTTGGCGGTGTCGGCATGGGATGGATCCTCCTGCGGGCGGCATTTGTCCACGGCGTGGGTTTTGTCGAACTATATCCACGCCGTGGATTTATTCCAACGTTTCCGGCATGATGCCTGCCATGACCTCCGTCACCCCGCGTCGCGGCCGACCGCCCAAGGGCGAGCGCCAGCTGACGCGCGCGGCGATCATCGACGCGACCCTGAAGGTCATCGATGCCGAGGGACTGGGCGCCGTCGGCATCCGCGCCGTCGCCCGCGTGCTCGGAGTGGATCCCAAGAGCCTCTACAACCACGTCGACGGCAAGGACGGCCTCCTGGACGCGGTCGCCGAGCACCTGCTCGGGTCCATCGCTCTCCCCGAGACGACGGGTGAGGTCCGCGCAGACCTGAGGGCGATCGCGTACGCATTCCGCACGGCCGCCCTGGCGCACCCCGAGGCGGCGACGCTGGTGCTGACCCGCCAGCTCAATTCCATGGAGGGACTGGCCCCGATCGGGGCGATCCTCGCCGTGCTGGGAGCAGCGGGCTGCCCCGCGGATGAGGCCGTCCATCTGCTGCGCTCCGCGGTCGCCGTCCTGATCGGCACGCTCCTGCGCGAGGTCAACGCCGGTCCGACCTACGGCATCAGCGACGCGGCCGGCATCGGGCGGCGACAGGCCGCACTCGCCCAGAGCGGACTGCCCGCCGTTGCTGACGCCGCGGAACACCTGGCGCGCTTCGACGCGGATGCGGAGTTCGAGTTCGCGGTGAACCTGGCGCTCGATGCGGTGAGCGCGAGACTGGCGACCTACTGACGCAGGTGCCGGTCGATCACGGGGCGAACTTCGGAGCGTGGACAGTCGGCGATCTCCGAAGGCTGTCGCTCAGGTGCGGCGACCGCGCGGGGTGAGCAGCGCGAGGGCGTCAGCGAGGCGCTGGATGCGGCGGACGACGACGATCGGCGGATCGACGGCGTCGTCGAGTGTTGCCGCGACCTGTTCGGCGACGTCGGGACCCTCGACCGCATCGGCGGACTGGTCACGCAGGTTGGCGAGTGCGCCGAGTCGACGCGCCTCGGTGGCGATCGCCTCGCACGCGCGGGCGAGTTGGACCGGCGGGTCCGGGGGAGCGGCGAGCACGGCGGGGACGAGGCTGCGGGCAGCGGTCGCACAGACGCCGAGCACATGGACCCGGTGCCGGCGGCCGTCCTGGTCGTGGTCGAAGCCCGGGACGCGGACGATGGAGTCGGCGTTGCGGGCCAGCTGGCGTGCGGCCTCCTCGAGACGGACCGCGTCGGCGAGCAGCCCCGGCTCGTGCTCCTCGCCGCGCATGCGCTGGGCGCACCCGTCCGCGAGGTGTGCGAGGTGGTCGAGCAGGCTCCGCCGCGCCGCGATCAACGCCCGCATGGGCGAGCTCGGCATCAGGACCAGGGAGACCGCGATGCCGGCGGCGGCTCCTGCGGCGGTCTCGGCCAGTCGCAGCAACAACACACTGTCGTTGAAACGGTGCAGGATCCCGTAGAGCTCGCCGAGCATCAAGGTGATGAAGAAGATCATCGCGGCGTACGAGATGGCCTGGAGATAGAACGCCAGGAAGATGCAGGCGAGCAGGATGGCCAGCGTGATCGCGGAGTGGCCGAGGGTGACCTCGCCGAGCCAGACCGCGGCGACGAGGCCGGCGACGGTGCCGCCGATACGAGCGATCGACTTGCGGACGGTCTCGCCGGCGTTGGCCGTACCGGTGAAGCAGACGAAGGCGGCGATCACCGCCCAGTAGTAGCGCTGTGGCGAGATCAGCTCCCCGGCGACGATCGCCAGTGCGGCGGCCGCGCCCGCCTGGATGGCCTGCCGGGTCGTGGTCGACCATGCGGCGGGCGCCCAACGCGATCGGGTCTCCGGTTGCAGCGGAGTGGTCCCCGGGAGGATGTCGCCGGCCAGCGTGAGCACCTGTTCGTACTCCGGCTCGCTCGTGTCGTCTGTGCGGAGGATCTCCCCGGACATCCAGGCGGACACCGAGTCGACCAGGGTCTGCGCGGCGTTCGCCAGCCGGCGTACGGGGCGGTGCTCCCAGTGGGGTGGTCGCCGAAGCTCATCGAGCGCGAGGTTGGCCGCGTCGACCTCACCCCAGCCGAGCACCTCGAGTGCGCGTACGACGGCGGTATGCGTGCCTGCGGGCAGTGCCTCGGTGCGCGCGAGGTCGGCCAGCTCGAGGGTGGCGTTGGCGAGCTCCTCGCAGCTGATCTCGACCTCGACGATCCAACGACGCAGTCGGGCCGCTGAGCTGCCCGACGGCAGGGCGCGGGTGTCGCCGAGCTGACCGTCGAAGAGCAGCGCCACCTCGGAGAGCTTCACCAGTTGGGCGCGCAGGGTGCGTACGCGGCGCTCGTCGGTGGGGTCGCGGAGCAGGTCGAGGCAGTGGGAGACCGTGGCGCGCGCCCGGGCCCGCAGCGCGGTGACCGTGCGGCGCAGCCGGGTCTCGGGGTTGTGGAACAGCACGGTGAGCAGCAACAGCGTCACCCAGGTCGTGCTGACCACCGTGGCCAGCAGCAGGCCGGGCAGTGCCTTCAGGGGCGGGTCGAGATAGAGCGTGAAGAAGTACGCCTGCCAGGTGATGAAGCCTGCCGCGAACCAACCGGGGCCGTACCGCCGCACCCAGGTCGCCGCGAAGCAGACGACCACGAAGAGGCCGAGTGCCAGCCAGGTGACCGGGTCGGTCACGATCGCCAGCGTTGCGCCGAGGCTCGCGGCCACCGGCGCCCACGCCCCCGATCGGGCGAGCGCGCGACGCCGGCCCGGCCGTACGAGGGTGGACATGTTCATCGCGATCAGCGCGCCGAGCATCAGATGCAGGACACGGGTCTGGCCGCCGACGCCGAGCGCGGCCGCGACGAGCAGTTGCACCACGATGGTGGTGCCGACCGCGACGACCGCGCGCAGGCCCTTGAACAGTCGGGCCAGGCCCGGGTCGGAGGCCACGAAACGGTCCCATGCGTCCTGCGCCTCGATCCGCAGTCGGTTGCGGCCGCGGCGCACCAGGCTGCGGTAGCCGGCTGAGCGCACACCAGCCGGGACCATGTCCCAATCGTAGGGCGTGGCCCCGCCGTTCCCGGGGGCGGCGAGGCGCGGGCCGGTAGGGTTCGCTCGCAGCATCGCGTCGCCGTCGTGAGTGGGTGGTCATGGGCTCGAGTGCCGTGTGGAGCCTCGGTGTCGCCACCTTCGCCGCGGCGCTGGTCGAGATGGTCGAGGCGTTCACGATCGTGCTCGCGATGGGCATGACGCGCGGTT
>DASVMH010000224.1:0-4428 GCA_036384455.1 Marmoricola sp.
TCGAAAGACATGAGCCTCGGCTCCAGTGCCTCGCAGAGTGGGTTGGTCGACAAGAATCTCTACAACAAGATCAACTACCGCGACTACGACGTGGCCTGCGACGGGTTCATCATCGGAACTGAGCGACGTCCCTACACCGTCAACGCGCTGCTGACGAAGTTCACACCCTCGGTGAAGCAGACTTGGCATCAGGCGTGCCAGAACTACGGCCCCGGATTTACGGCGAAGAAGATGCACGGTGAGGCCTACACCAAGATCGGCGGCATCGACCTCGGCCCCGTCAGCGTCAATGCACAGAGCGGATACAACCACGACTCCGAAGTCATCTACCACGTGAAGAAGAAGAGCAAGATCTGCACCAACTCAGTGCTCGGCTGGGTGACAGCACGTGCGATCATCATCTACAAGCGGTGACAGCGCAATCGAGGGAGGCGTGCGGGCGCGTGAGGGCGAGCCTTCATTTGCGGGCGGTGACCGAAATCGTCTTGGGGGTGCTGCTCGTCGGCACCCTCGCCGCATGTGGCTCCACGGCTCCGCGATCGCTGTGGCCGCGGCTCGTCGTTCCTGGGTCGGGTTCCGGCGGCGTCGCCGCCCCGTCCGCGCGGGCCGGCGTCGCGTACTCGTTCGGCGCGATGCAGGTATGCATCCGCGGACCGCGCGGTGCTGTGTCGATCGAGTCAGTCAAACCAGTCGACGCCCGCGGTGGACTCCATGTGTCCGGCTATGGTGTCTGGCGACCGGGCACCAGCGAGTTCGGCGCGGACAAGGTTCAGGTAGCCGCGATCGCCGGCTTCGATGCACACCGGGAGCCGACCGGTCGCTGCTCACAGCATCGTGTGGACACCATTGTCGTGCAGGTCGACAAGCCTCACGACACATTCGCCAGTTCCACGGGATTCGAGCTCAGCTATCGCAGCGGTGGTTCGACCCACACGGTGCTCCTACCCCTCGGAGTTGCGCTGTGCGCACGGTCCGCGCCCCATCGTGATTGCACGCCCCCCGCGCCCTGAGCACAGGACGTGTCCGCGGCCGACTCAGGTGGGGCGTACGGTGAACGGGTGCTACGCGAACCACTCCTGATGCTCGCCCGGAGTGAGCGGGTGAAGGACCTGGTCACCCGGCTGCCGGTGAGCAGCGCGATCGTGAACCGGTACGTCCCCGGCGAGCGTGCCGAGGACGCCGTACGCGCCGGCGAACGCCTCGTCGCCGACGGATTGCGGCTCACCTTCGACCACTTGGGCGAGGACACCCTCGACGAGGCACAGGCCGAGGCGACGGTGGATGCCTACCTCGGGTTGCTCGAGGAGTTGTCGGCTGCCGGCCTGACGCGGCACGCGGAGGTGAGCGTCAAGCTCTCGGCGATCGGCCAGGCGTTGCCCGACATCGGGCCCAAGCTGAGCCTCGAGAACGCCCGCCGTATCTGTCGAGCCGCACGCAACGCGGGCACCACTGTCACGCTGGACATGGAGGACCACACCACCACCGACCAGACGTTGGCCACCTTGCACGAGTTGCGGAAGGACTATCCCGAGACGGGTGCGGTGCTCCAGGCGTACCTCCGCCGCACCGAGGCCGACTGCCGGGCACTCGCCCACGAGGGCTCCCGGGTCCGGCTCTGCAAGGGCGCCTACAACGAGCCCGAGGCGGTGGCCTATGCCTCCCGCTTCGAGGTCGACAAGTCCTACGTCCGGTGCCTCAAGACGCTGATGAGCGGCACCGGGTATCCGATGGTGGCCACCCACGACCCGCGGATGATCCGGATCGCGGCGGCGCTCGCGACGCGTTACGACCGGACCCCGGGCAGCTATGAGTTCCAGATGCTCTACGGCATCCGACCCGACGAGCAGCGACGGCTGGCAGCGGCCGGCGAGGTGATGCGGGTCTATGTGCCGTACGGCGCACAGTGGTACGGCTACCTCATGAGAAGGCTCGCCGAGCGACCGGCCAACCTGACATTCTTCCTGCGTTCCCTGGTCTCGAAGAAGTAGTGGAGGTGCCGCTGTGACCACGTCGACACGGCCGAGTGTGGCGATCATCGGCGCAGGCGTGATGGGGGAGACCCTGCTCTCCGGACTCCTGCGCGCGGGCACGCCGTCCGCGGACCTGCTCGTCTGCGAGAAGCGGGCCGAGCGGGCTGCCGAGCTCACTGAGAAGTACGGCGTGACCGTCACTGCGGACACGGCGGAGGTGGCCTCCGCGCAGACCGTGGCGCTGGTGGTCAAGCCCCAGGACATGGCGGACGTGCTCGCCGACCTGGCCCCACACCTGGGTCGGGACCATCTCCTCGTCTCCCTGGCGGCCGGCATCTCGACCGCCTTCATCGAGGAGCGCGTCCCGGGGGGCGTCGCCGTGGTCCGGGTGATGCCGAACACCCCGGCGCTCGTCGACGAGGGGATGGCCGCGATCTCGGCGGGCACCCACTGCGACGACACCCACCTCGAACGCGCCGAGGACCTCCTGCGTGCCACCGGTCGGGTCACCCGGGTCCCCGAGAAGCAGCAGGACGCGGTGACCGCGATCTCGGGGTCGGGTCCGGCGTACCTGTTCTTCGTGGTCGAGGCGATGATCGAGGCGGGCGTGCATCTCGGGCTGCCGCGAACCACGGCGACCGAGCTCGTCGTCCAGACGGTCGTCGGCTCGGCGAAGCTGCTCCGCGAGACCGGCGACCACCCGACCGTGCTCCGCGAGCGGGTCACCTCACCGGGGGGCACCACTGCGGCCGCGATCCGCGAGCTCGAGGATCACAAGGTCCGCGCGGCGTTCATCACCGCGATGGAGGCGGCTCGGGACCGCTCCCGGGCGCTCGCGTCAGGCGCCGATTAGCGGCATTCGGGCGCGATTCGGGGCGATAATCAAGCCGACACGCCGTAATGGACAAAATTCCCATGGGTAAAACTCTTCCCCACGGGTAACAACAGGCTCTATTCTCCACTCAGCGCGCACGCGAGGAGTTCCGGCGGGGAAGCCGGGACGCGTGCCGAGAAAGATGGTGCGTGATGGCATCCAACCTCTCAGGAGACATCTCCGAGGTGAAGTTCCTGACGATCGCCGAGGTCGCCTCGGTCATGCGTGTTTCCAAGATGACCGTCTACCGCCTGGTCCACAACGGGGACCTGGCCGCCGTCCGGGTCGGCCGCTCGTTCCGCGTCCGCGAGGACGACGTCAACGAGTACCTCAAGAGCAGCTTCTTCCAGGCCGGGTGATCCCCAGGGCGTGAGACGCCCCACCTTCGATTAGTTCCGGGCTGGTCCGGCCGATACGCTGAACCCCTCAAACGCAACGTACGTGAAGGGTCCACCGTGGGTTCAGTCATCAAGAAGCGCCGCAAGCGCATGGCGAAGAAGAAGCACCGCAAGCTGCTGAAGAAGACGCGCGTCCAGCGCCGTCGTCTCGGCAAGTAGCCGCGAGCGCGTACTTCCCATGGGCCGCGTCGTCCTCGTCACCGGCGCCGCCGGCGACCTCGGTCGTCGGTTCGCACGCCGCCTCGCCGAGCACCCGGACATCAGCCGGGTGATCGGCGTCGATGTCACGCCCCCACAGCTCGGCACCGGCGCGATGCAGTTCATCCGCGCCGACATCCGCAACCCCGTCATCGCCAAGGTGATCGTGCGCGAGCACGTCGACACGGTCGTGCACACGGCCGTCGCCTCCAGTCCGCCGGGTGGGCCGGGTCGCGGGTCGATGAAGGAACTCAACGTCATCGGCACGATGCAGTTGCTCGCCGCCTGCCAGCAGGCTCCTGAGCTCGAGCGTCTCGTCGTACGCTCCAGCACGGCCGTCTACGGCGCTTCGAACCGGAGCCCGGCCATGTTCACCGAGGACATGACGGCCAAGCGGTTGCCGTCGGTGGGCTTCCCCAAGGATGTCTCCGAGGTCGAGTCGTACGTCCGTGGTTTCGCCCGCCGGCGCCCCGACGTCTCGGTGACGACACTGCGGCTGGCCAACATGATGGGCCCGCTGGTGCGCTCGGCGATCACCACCTATTTCAAGCTCCCCGTCATCCCCACCGCCCTCGGATTCGATCCACGCCTGCAGTTCGTGCACGAGCACGACGCACACGGTGCTCTCGAGCAGGCGACCCTCACCGGCACCTCCGGCACGTTCAACGTCGCCGGCTCCGGGGTGATGATGCTCTCGCAGGCGATCCGCCGCCTCGGCAAGCCGTCAATCCCGATGCCGTCGTTCACCCTCGGCGCGCTCGGTTCGGGTCTGCGCCAGGCCCGCGTCGCGGGGTTGGTGGCCGAGCAGGTGCCGCTGCTCACCTTCGGCCGGGGCGTCGACACGACCCGCCTTCGTGAGGTGCTCGGCTACGAGCCCGTCTACACCACCGAGCAGGCCTTCGACGACTTCGTCGCCGCCGAGCGGCCCGGCCTGTTCAACGCCGACCGCGTCCGTGCGGTCGAGAGCGCACTCGTCGGCGCGCTCTCC
>DASVMH010000225.1:0-9723 GCA_036384455.1 Marmoricola sp.
GTGGCGTCGGAGAAGACGACGTACGCCGGCACGCTCTCGGCCTCCGCGCGCTGCTTGCGCCAGGCACGCAACTGTTCGAACAGTGCCTCGTCGTAGGGGATCGGGCAGTCCTGGCAGTAGCCGCGAGACCGTTCGGACGCCTTGGCCAACGGTTTGCGGCAGATCTTGCACACGGCGACCTTGCGGCTGCGACGCTTCGCCCCGCCGGCGTTGTCGGTGGCCGAGGCCGGGCGCAGGCCGTCGAGGAAGCGGGACGGCTTGCGCCGCGCCTGCCCGACGGGGTTGCGGGCCAGCGACCACGACAACCAGAGGTGTACGCGCGCGCGAGTGACCCCGACGTAGAGCAACCGCCGCTCCTCCTCGATCGCCGAGGGGGTGTCTGCATAGGTGATCGGCAGCGACCCATCCTGCAGCCCGCAGCAGAAGACCGCGTCCCACTCCAGGCCCTTGGCGGTGTGCAGAGTCGCGAGGGTGACCCCCTCCGCGACCGGCGCATGCTGTTCGTTCGCCCGCCGATCGAGCTCGGTGACGAACGAATCCAGCGTCGGCGGCGACTCCTGTTCCGCGAAGTCGTCGGCCTGCGACGCCAGCGCCATCAGCGACTCCCACCGGTCACGAGCCTGGCCGCGCGCTGCCGGCGCCTCACTGGTCCACCCCATGCCGGCCAGCACGGCCCGGACCCGCTCCCCCAGCGCAGCCTCGGAGTCGCTGCCGGCATGGGCGTCGGCGCGGAGCAGGGCGATCGCCTGGCGTACCTCTGCACGGTCGAAGAACCGGGCAGCGCCGCGGACGACGTACGCGATGCCGCGCTCGGTCAGGGCCTCCTCGAACGCCTCGGACTGGGCGTTGATCCGGAACAGCACGGCCATCTCACGTAGCGGGGTGCCTTGTGCGTGCAGCGTCGCGATCTGGTCGGCGACTGCCTCGGCCTCGGCGACCTCGTCACTGAGCTCGCGCCAGGTCACGGCGGGCCCGCCGGCGCGCTGGGCGCGCAACTGGACGCCGGCCTCGCGGCTGCCACGCATGAGGTCGTTGGCGGTCGCGATCACCTGGGGGGTGGAGCGATAGTTGCGGACCAGTTCGATGCTGGTCGTGTCGGGGTGCGCGGCGGGGAAGTCGAGGAGGTAGGACGCCTTGGCGCCTGCGAAGGAGTAGATCGTCTGCGCCGGATCACCGACGACGCACAGCTCGTCACGCCCGCCGAGCCACAGGTCGAGCAGCGCCGACTGCACCGGGCTGACGTCTTGGAACTCGTCGACGACGAACCATTTGTACTGCCGATGCACCTGGGCCGCGACGCGGTCGTCCTCCAGCAACAGCGCGGCCGCGCACAGGAGCACGTCCTCCATGTCCATCCGGCCCTGGTCGCGCTTGAGCTCTTCGTACCCCGCGAAGACGTGCGCCACCGTGGCCGCGTCGAGCCCGGCGACCTCGCGGCCGCTGCGTGGCGCGAGGTCGGCGTAGTCGTCGGGGCGGACGTTGCTGACCTTGGCCCACTCGATCTCGCTGGCCAGGTCGCGCAGGCGTGCCTGGTCGACGTCGATGCGTTGGCGCCGAGCGGCGCCGGCGATCATCGGGATCTTGGACTCGGTGAGCTCCGGCGGCGCGCCGCCGTAGACCTTGGGCCAGAAGAACCGCACCTGCCGCAGCGCGGCCGAGTGGAAGGTGCGCGCCTGCACGCCCGGCGCACCCAAGGCACGCAACCGGCCGCGCAGCTCTCCCGCGGCGCGGGTGGTGAAGGTGACGGCAAGCACCTCGGTCGGCACGTAGATTCCGCACGCGACGCCGTACGCGATCCGGTGCGTGATCGCCCGGGTCTTGCCCGTCCCGGCGCCGGCGAGCACCCGGACCGGTCCGCGCAGCGCGACCGCGACCTCGCGCTGCTCGGGGTCCAGGGACTCCAGCAGGGTGTCGGGGTCGGTCATCGCTCTCCATCCGCATGCGCCGGTACGGCCCGAGGGTAGACGCCGGCTCCGACAGCGCGGCACCTGGTGACATCGCCGCCTGCGGCCGGTTGAATGGCGTCATGCCGATCATCCCCGACAGCACCTGGGGTTCGCGGGACGGCCTGCTCGGCCGCACCGCCACGAGGTTCGCCTCCACGAGGCTCGGCTCGTCCACGGTGCGCCGGATGATGCCGTACGACCGCAAACTCCTGCTGCGGACGCAGGGCCGCCGCACGATGCTCGGCCCCGTAGGTGCACCGATGCTGTTGCTGCAGACCATCGGCGTGAAGTCCGGTCAGCAGCGGACCTCGCCGCTGCTGTTCGCCCGTGGCGACGGCGAGGACGTGATCGTGGTCGGTTCCAACTTCGGCGGGGAGAAGCACCCCGCGTGGACCGGCAACCTGCTCGCGCATCCCGAGGCAACCGTGATCTCCGGCGGTGTGACGGTGCCGGTGCAGGCGACTCTGCTCGAGGGCGCGGAGGCCGACGAGGCGTACGCGAAGATGGTCGAGGTGACCGCGGTCTACGCCGAGTACAAGTCCCGCACCGATCGCTCCATCCGGGTCTTCCGCCTCACCCCGGTCACGACGTCGTCGACGTAGGCGCGTCCGGGTCGTTCAGCTGCCAGATCCGCCGGCGTTCGTCCTCCGTCAGGTCGGAAACGGCCAGGACGTCCTGCAAGACCGCGGACTTGCCCGCGATGTAGCGATCGATGTCCATGTCCGGGTCACCGGCAAGGTCCAGTTTCACCGCGGCATACCTGTCCCGGAGGTCGTCACGCCGTCGCAGGACGTCACGCACCGCGATGTGGTTGCGGACGTTCAGCGTGCCGACCTCGCAGACGTACACGTTGCGGCGTGGGTCCTCGTCAGGCGCCGTGAAGGCCTCGCGGCCGGCCACACCAAGATCTCCGCGGTGGACGTACCAGTAGGCGGGTCAACTCTCCGTCATGCGAGCGGTCAGCACGCCCTCGACGCCCGCGATCCTGCCCAGGATCCGGAAGGGCAGCGGCAGATACGCGAGACCCTCGGGGCCGCGTACGAGTTCGACCTCTGAGAGGCGGTAGTGGCGGCGGCGGTGTTCCAGGCCACCCCCGCCGGCCGCCTGCAGGTTGCGCATCCAGTCGGAGGCGAGACCGTAGCCGACGATGAAGGCGACCCGATCGCCACGCCGGAACGCCAGCACCGGCGTGCGGTACGTGCGCCCCGACTTCCGGCCGGTGTGCTCGATGATCCCGTGCAGAGGGATCACCCCCGCCCACCGGCGCTGGATCGGATTGGTCACGCGGCGGTTGAACCTCGCCAGGGCGCGTGGTGCATGCATCCAGCCACGGTAACTGCCTCCGCAGCCGTGTCGAGTGCGCAAAGGGTTGTCATAGCCACCACCTGCGCACTCGACCCGCAGCAACCGCTGCACGGAGCTCATCAACGGACCGGGCGCCCAGCGAGAGTGGACCGACCACTGGTTGCTACGCCGCTTGCGTAGAGTCGAAGCTGCGTACGGCGACCTGCTCACCGTCGAGCATCGCCGTCAGCATCGCGTCGAGGGCGATGGCCACATCCTCGGCGTACCAGACTGTGCCGCAGGACGGGCACTGCGTCACGGGCACGTCGGTGACCACAGCCACCCGCCCGTCCCTCGTGGCGGACTTGTGATGGCGCGCCTCGACGAGGTCGCCGTTGCGGCAGTTCGTGCAGCGCATCAGCGCCTCCTTCTGAAGTCGGCCGTCCACTCGGACGGGTATGGCTCGTAGACGGTGACCACTCGTTCCTGCGATCGTGCGTCATCAACCACGATAACGACGTGGAGCGGTCGCAACCACTCGATCACGAGGAGAAGCTCCTTCACCTCCGAGTCGCTCTCGTGCGCCTCGGCAATGACCTCGACCTGGTGCTCAGGGTCATCGAGCAACTCGCCGAACTCGGCCAGCACCATCCCGATCGCCCTGAGCTTGTCGAAGACGTGGTCGCTGAGAAGACGCGGGTGAGCCCGCACGTACGGCCGCGAGACCTCGCGGTACACGTCCTCCGGCATGACGCCGACCCTAGACCGAGATGCCGACAGCGGCTCAGCGGCGTGACCGGAATGCACACGTGGCCCGTAGCGTTCAAACATCCAGGGCGGTCTCTGCATTCGCCACCTACTGTTTCGCATTCCCACAGGTCAGAGAGGTATCCATGCCCGAGAAGCAGGTCACGATGTACAGCACCCCGTGGTGCGGCTACTGCCACCGGCTGAAGGGCCAGATGGACCGTGCCGGCATCGCGTACGACGTCGTCGACATCGAGCAGGATCCCAGCGCCGCCGAGCTCGTGATGAAGGTCAACAACGGCAACCAGACGGTGCCGACGCTGGTCTACTCGGACGGCTCCGCGCAGACGAACCCGTCCCTCAAGCAGGTCGAGGAGAAGCTCGCCGCGCTGGCCTGACACTGGACGACCGGGCCCGGACTCGGCAGGCTCGTGCCATGCCGATGAGCAACGAGCAGGCCCACGAGGTCGCACGCAAGGGTCCGGGGAAGGTCGCGTACTTCCTCGTACGCCTCCTGCTGATGCCGATCCTGCGCGTCGTCTTCGCGATGAGCGCGTCCGGCACGGAGAACGTGCCCGACAAGGGGGCGGTGGTGATCGCCCCCAACCACAAGAGCTTCTGGGACGCCTTCTTCATCGCGGCCGTGGTCAAGCGGCGGATCTACTTCATGGGCAAGGCCGAGCTCTTCGAGGGCTGGGCCGGCCGCCTGCTCATCGCGCTCGGTGGCTTCCCGGTGCGCCGCGGCTCCTCGGACGCCGAAGCGGTGGCGACGGCGCTGGCGATCCTCGAGCGCGGCGACGCGCTCGCGCTGTTCCCCGAGGGCACCCGGGTCAGCGACCCCGACGAGCTCGGCAACCCGCGTCGTGGTGCCGCCCGGCTGGCGATCGAGGGGCACGCGCCGATCGTGCCGACGGCCATCACCGGCACCGAGAAGCGCCGCAACCACCTGCCCCGCCGGGTCCGGGTCTCCTTCGCCGAGCCGATCCCGGTCACCGACCTGGAGGCGACCCCGGAGGACGCCGCCGCCCTCATCGGGGACGCCGTGTGGCCGGTGATCACCGAGGACTACAAGAAGCTCAAGGCGCGGCCCGGCGTCATCGCCGCCGGTGTTGCCGCGGTCGGTCTCGGGTACGCCGTGCACCGGCTGCGCAACCGCGACTGACCCGCACGCTCACCAGCTGCTGTCGAGCTCCTCGCCGTACCAGTTGATCAGCAGGCTTCGCGAGATCGAGACGCCCGAGGGGATCAGCAGCTCACCCGAGTCGACGGCGGCGCGTACGTCCTCACGGCTCCACCAGCGCGCGGCCTCGAGTTCGTTGTCGTCGACGTGGATGTCGGTCGAGACGGCCCGCCCGTTGAAGCCGAGCATCAGCGACGCCGGCAGCGGCCACGGCTGGGAGGCCGCGTACGCCACCTCCCCCACTGTTATCCCGCTCTCCTCGCGCACCTCGCGGCGTACGGCGTCCTCGAGCGACTCCCCCGGCTCGACGAAGCCCGCGAGGGTCGACCACCGGCCCGCCGGCCAGATCGGCTGTCGCCCGAGCAGCGCGCGATCCTGATCGTCGGTGATCAGCATGATCACGGCGGCGTCCGTGCGTGGGAACTGCTCCTTCCCGCACGACGTGCAGACCAGCACATGCCCGGACTGACGCGCCTCCAGTGCGCCGCCGCAGCGCGGACAGAACCGGGTCGCCCAGTGCCACTCCGCCAGGCCGATCGCGTGCACGAGGTAGGACGCCTCCGCCTCGGGGATGCTCAGCATCACCCCGCGCAACCCGACCCAGGACTCGTCGGCCAACTCGCGCCCTGCGATCACCGCGAAACTGACGACGCCGTCGGCCTCCCCGAGCAACACCCGCATCCCCTCGGGCGCGTCGGCCGGAGCGACCCATTCGGGCTCACCACCCGGCGCGTTGACACGGGTCCCCGCCACCGGCAGCACCCGTGTGGTCGACTCCGCCCATGCCGCGGCGAGCCACTCCTCGTCCGTACGCCGATGCGCGATCCGGTCGTACGACGTCGTCGCCAGCGTGACCGGGGTCATCCGTTCAGCCATCCCTCGAACGCGTCGGTGTTGAACGGCCGACCGAGGAAGTCGGCGACCAGGTCCGCGGCGTCCTTCGAACCGCCCGGCACGAGCACACAGTCGCGGTAGCGGGTCGCGGGCCCGGGGGCGAAGAGGTCGTCGCGATCGAAGGCGGTGAACATGTCCTTCGCGATCGTCTGCGACCACATGTACGTGTAGTAGCCGCTGCTGTAGCCGCCGAGGTGCCCGAAGCCGCAGAAGAAATGGGTGCCGTCGAGCGGGCCGACGAGGGAGTACTGCGCCGCCAACTCCTGCATGCGCGCGGTCAGATCGGCCGGACGCTCCAGATGGAAGCGGTAGGAGATCGCGGCGTAGTACATCTGCGTGCGCGCGAGGTACGCCCGACCGAACTCCTCGGCCGCGCGCATCCGCTCGACCAGGTCCTCGGGGATCGCGTTGCCGTCGCCGTCGATGGCGAACGTCCTGAGCACCGCCGCGTCCCACGCCCACTCCTCGAGCATCTGCGACGGCGCCTCGACGAAGTCCCATTCGGTCGCCACCCCGGAGAACCGCACCCAGTCGTGCCGGCCCGCGAGCACGTGGTGCATGAGGTGGCCGAACTCGTGGAAGAGCGTAACCACGTCGCGGTGTTCCATCAGGCCGCGCGGGAAGTTGCACACCAACACGCCCTCGGGCAGCTGGCGGTCGCGGACACCGGGCACCAGGTCGAACTGCGCGGCGTGGTTGTACTTCCCCTCGCGCGGGTGCAGGTCGAGGTGGATCCGACCCAGCAGGTCGCCGTCGACGAGGACGTCGTACGACGCCACATCCGGATGCCAGCTCGGCGCGTCCACCGGCTCGTACGAGAGCCCGAAGAGTCGTCCGGTGACCTCGAGCAACCCGGCACGCACCTTGGCGAAGTCGAAGTAGCGACGCACCTCGGTGCTGTCGACGTCGAAGTGCTCGCGTCGATGCCGCTCCATCGCGAAGCGCGAGTTGGACAGGTCGATCGGCGCGCCGAGCGTCTCCTCGAGCGCGGCGATCTCGACCTTCCCGGGCTCTCCCGAGGCAGCGGCGATGCTGTCGATGAAGGTCCCGATCGCCGGACCGGAGCCGATCATCTTGACCTCGGCGTCGTAGGACGGCCAGTCGGCGTAGCCGAGCGTCGTGGCGAGCTCGTGACGTGCGGCGAGCAGGTCGGCGAGCACCTGTCCGTTCTCCGGCCACGCCAGGTCGAGGAAGCTGCGCATCACGGTGCGCCGCGCCGCGTCGTCGGTGCTCATGGCCGCGAACGGGTGGGTGTCGGTGTAGTCGGTGCTGATCTCGACGGTGCCGGCCCCGTCGGCCGGGTGTTCGGCGACGAAGTCCTCCGGTAATCCGTCGAGCGCGGCGACGGGAACGCGGACCGTACGGCGCCCCTCGCGGATGCTGCGGCCGAAGGCCTGGTCGATCTCGGTGACCCGCCGATGCAACTCACGGACCCGCTCGCGGGTCGCCTCGTCGCGGTCGACACCGCTACGGCGGAACTCGCGAAGGGCCAGGTCGAGCACCCGCTGGGCCGCAGCGTCTGCCGCAGTGGCGCCGCTCAGCGCGGCGTACACATCAGGGTCGAGATACACATCGGTCATGAAGGTGGACGCCTCCACCTCGGACTCCTCGGCGAGCTCGCGCACCGCCGGCTCCGGGTGCACCGCGCCGAGGACCGACGAGACCGAGGCGGCGTCGGCGACGGCCATCGCGGCGTCGTTCCACCGCATCAGTACCTGATCCGGATCGGCTGCCTTGACCTCTCCGACGAGTCGTTTCGCCTCGTCGAGGTTGCCGCGCACGCGGGTGCGCAGCCAGTCGAGCCAGTCGCTGTCGGGGAATGCCACGAGATCCACGACGTGAATCTAGCGCGGCATGAGAGGCTGTGCTGCCGTGTGGGGAGCCCTGAAGTCGCCGCCCTGGTTGGGACGCATCGTCGGAGTCGTCGGCGTGCTCACCACGATCAGCGCGCTGGTGCCTGCCGTGCGCGGGCGGGTCCATGTCGTGACCGATCTGCTGCCGGACTCCTTCCCCGCCGCGGCGACGACCGGAACCCTCGCGATCGGCGTGATCCTCGTGTTGCTCTCGCGTGCGTTGCGCAGGGGCAAACACCGAGCATGGGTCCTGGCCACCGTGCTGACCGCCGTGACCGTGGTGCTCCACGTCGTGAAGGGCCTCGACGTCGAAGAAGCCGTCGTCACGTTCGCGCTCCTCCTCCTGCTGCTCAGCGCCCGCAAGGAGTTCACCGCGCGCCCGGATCCGCGATCGCTCGGCCGGGTGCTCCTCGTCATCGTCATCGGACCGCTCGTGGCGACATTCCTCGGCTGGGCCTGGCTCTGGCTCGACGCGGACGGCGAGGCTCCCGGGACGACGACCTGGCAGCGGCTCCAACAAGCTTTCGTCGGCCTCGTCGGCATCACCGGCCCGGTGCACTTCACGTCCAGCGCCTCGCAGGAGCACGTCGCGGTCGCCCTCGCCGTGCTCGGCGCATGCATCCTGATCCCCGTCGTCGCCGTGGCGCTCTCCCCCGCCGACGGTCCGCACCGGTTGTCGCCGGACGAACGCACCCGGTTGCACGCCATGTTGGAATCCTGGGGTCAGGTCGACTCCCTGTCCTACTTCGCGACTCGCAACGACCGCTCGGTCATCTTCAGCAAGAGCGGGAAGGCCGCCATCACCTACCGGGTCATCGGCACCGTGAGCCTCGCCGCCGGCGACCCGACGGGCGATCCGGAGGCGTGGGCCGGAGCGATCGAGGCGTGGCTCGCGGAGGCACGACACTTCGGGTGGGTGCCGGCGGTCCTCGGTGCGAGCGAGGCGGCCGCGACGGCGTACCACCGCGCCGGCCTCGATGCCCTCGAGGTGGGCGACGAGGCCATCGTCCATGTCGACGAGTTCACCCTCGAGGGGCGCAGCATGCGCGGCGTCCGGCAGGCGGTGTCGCGATGCACGCGCGCCGGGCTCTCGGTCGAGTGTGTCCGGGTCCGCGATCTCGACGAGCCGACGCGTGCCCTGGTCCGCAAGCGTGCCGACGAGTGGCGCGAGGGCGACGTCGAACGCGGCTTCTCGATGGCCCTGGACCGCTTCGTGGACCCCTCCGACGCCGATGCCGTCGTGGTGCTGTGCCGGGACTCCGACGGCATCCTCCGTGGCCTGCTCAGCCTGGTGCCCTGGGGACCGGACGGCCTGTCGCTGGACCTCATGCGCCGCGACCGTGAGGCCGAGAACGGGGTCATGGAGTTCATGGTCGCCGCCTTGTGGGAGGCGTGCCCGTCCTTGGGCGTACGGAGGTTCTCCCTCAACTTCGCCGTCTTCCGCAGTGTGTTCGCACGCGGCGAGCGTCTCGGCGCGGGCCCGGTGCTCCGTCTGTGGCGCGCGGTGCTCATGGGCGTCTCCCGCTATTGGCAACTCGAGTCGCTCTATCGGGCCAACGCGAAGTACCAACCCGAGTGGACCCCCCGCTTCCTCGTGTTCCGCTCCCCCGGCGACCTCCCCAGGGTCGGCGCGGCAGCGCTGCGCGCCGAGGCGTTCCTGGTCGCTCCCGACTGGGTCAAACGCCTCTCCCGGAGTCGACCGTCCTAACCTCTAGGCCATGAGCACCCATATCGGCGCCGCCGCCGGGGACATCGCCGAGACCGTGCTGCTGCCGGGCGACCCGCTGCGGGCGAAGTGGATCGCGGAGACCTTCCTCGA
>DASVMH010000226.1:0-19961 GCA_036384455.1 Marmoricola sp.
GCCGCGATGAGCACGCCGGGCAGAAGCACGGGTGGGCCCACCCGCTTCTTCACCGCCAGCCGGAACGCCACCAGCAGTACGAGGGTGAAGACCAGCACCCCGACGAGGAAGCCGCCGACCCGGCTCACGACGCTGTCCGTGCCCCAGTGGGCGTGCAGGAAGATCGAGGCCGCGACCGCGACGAGCATGCCCACGCCGGCGGTCATCACCAGGACGATCGAGCGTCCCCGGGCGAGGAACGGATTCGGCCGGCGGTTGCGGGGGATGCCCCAGATCGTGTTGCCGGCGTACTGCAGCGCCTGGGCGACCCCGAGCGCGCCGTAGAGCGAACCGAGGATGCCGATCACCACCGCGCCGGTGCCGCCGCCCAGTGTCGAGGGTGCTTTGAGTTGCGGCCCGATGACGGGGAAGGAGCTGAGGGCGGAATCCAGCAACTGGTCCTTCAGGTGCGGGTGGCCGACGAGGACGATGCTCAGGATGGTGGTGCCGAGCAGCAGCAGCGGCAGCACCGACACCAGGGCGTAGTAGGTCAGCAGCGCGGCGAGGTAGTTGCCGAAGTCGTCGCCGAACTTGTAGATCGTGGCGAGCGGGAAGCCGAGCACGGGGAACCGCTGCTGCACCCGGTCCAGCCGCTCACTGATCGACACGCGCACAGCAAACCATGTCCGTGTGCCCCCATACACTCTCCCCATGGCCGGACGGATTCGCGACGAGGACATCGCCCTGGTCCGCGAGAAGGCCCGCATCGACGACGTCGTGTCGCAGTACCTCACTCTCCGCAACGCCGGCGGTGGCAACCTCAAGGGCCTGTGCCCCTTCCACGACGAGAAGTCCCCGAGCTTCAACGTCACGCCTGCCCGAAATGTCTATTATTGTTTCGGTTGCGGAGCCGGCGGCGACGTCATCAAGTTCGTGATGGAGATCGACGGGCTGGGATTCACCGAGACCGTCGAGCGGTTGGCCGAGAAGTCCGGGGTGGTGCTGCGCTACGAGGAGGGTGGCCCGGCCCGGCCGAGCGGCGGCCCGCAGCGATCGCGCCTGGTGGCGGCGAACAACGCGGCCGCGGAGTTCTACATCGCCCAGCTGGCGACACCGGATGCGATGGCGGCCCGCCAGTTCCTCGACGGTCGCGGGTTCGACCGCACCGCTGCGGAGACCTTCGGGGTCGGGTTCTCGCCACGCGGGGGAGACGACCTGCTCAAGCACCTGCGCGGCAAGGGGTTCACCGACAAGGAGTTGGTCGCCGCCGGGCTGGTCGGTGAGGGCCGCGGACTCTACGACCGCTTCCGTGGGCGGCTGATGTGGCCGATCCGCGACACCAGCAGGGACACCGTCGGTTTCGGCGCCCGCCGGATCTTCGACGACGACCGGATCGAGGCGAAATACCTCAACACCCCCGAGACGTCGCTCTACAAGAAGAGCCACGTCCTCTACGGCCTCGACCTGGCCCGCCGCGAGATCGCGCGCGACTCCCAGGCGGTGATCGTCGAGGGCTACACCGACGTGATGGCCTGCCACCTCTCCGGCGTCAAGACCGCGGTCGCCACCTGCGGCACCGCGTTCGGTGACGACCACGCCCGGATCATCCGGCGGTTGCTCTCCGACCACGACGAGTTCCGCGGCGAGGTGATCTTCACCTTCGACGGCGACGCGGCCGGCCAGAAGGCCGCGCTGCGTGCCTTCCAGGGCGACCAGATCTTCGCCGGGCAGACGTACGTCGCGATCGAGCCCAACGGCCTCGACCCCTGTGACCTGCGGCTGCAACACGACGAGCAGGCGGTCCGCGACCTCGTCGCGAGTCGCACCCCGCTCTACCGCTTCGTGTTGTCCAACGTCGTCGCGCGCTATGACCTCGACCGGGCCGACGGTCGCATCGACGCCGTACGCGAGGGCGCGAAGCTCGTCTCCAGCATCCGTGACCGCTCGAAGGTCGATGCCTTCACCCGTGAGCTGGCCGGGATGGTCGGCGTCGATCCCGACGACGCCCGCCGGGAGGTCAAGCGCGCCGCGTCCCGAGCTGCGGCTCCGGCTCGCCAACCAGCGCCCGCCACCACGCCGGCAGCTGCTCAGCAGCCCGCACTGGCGCTGCCGGATCCACGCGATCCACGCCTCCTGATCGAGCGCGAGCTGATCAAGTTGGTGCTGCAGCGCCCCGATGTCGTCGTGCGCTCCGCCGACGAGGTGGCCGTCGACGACTTCACCCATCCGATGTATGCGGCGCTGTGGCAGGCGATCGGTGCCGCCGGAGGAGCCGGAGCCGGCACCCCCGACGGACGGTGGACGACGGCGGTCGCCGCCCAGGCACATGGCCCGGCCGCAGATCTGGTCACCGCCCTCGCGGTCGAGCCGCTGCACTCCGCGGGTGAGCCGACCGGCGCGTACGTCCTCCAGCACGTCCACCGCATCCGCGAGCTCACCGCCGGCCGCCGGATCGACGACCTGCGCTCCCGCCTCCAGCGGGCCGATCCCGCCGACGATCAGGGCGCCTACGACCAGATGTTCGCCGACCTGGTGGCCCTCGAGCAGCACCGCCGCCAGCTGCGCGAGCTCGCCACCCAGACCGACTGACCTCTCGATTGGCACGGCCGTCGGGAGAGTTGCTACCCTGATCCGCGCGCGATCCCCTGTAGCTCAATTGGCAGAGCTTCCGACTGTTAATCGGACGGTTGTTGGTTCGAGTCCAACCGGGGGAGCCACGAAATCCCGCCCGACCTGTCAGGTCGGGCGGGTTTCTGTTGTTCAGGTCTAGGCTGCCCCCATGCCGGAGCGCCTGCTCGTCATCACGAACCGCAACGCCGGGACCGCGGACGACGAGGCGGTCAACCGGGCGCTCAACGTGCTCCGTGAGGAGGCCTGGGCGGAGGTTCGCAGCACCGGCACGATGGCTGAGCTCACCGACGCGCTGACCGACAGCGACCACCGCACCATCGTGGTGGCCGGCGGGGACGGCAGCCTGCATGCGGTCGTCCAGGCGCTCTACGACCTCGGCGAGCTCGGCGATCGCACCCTCGGGCTGATCCCGCTCGGCACCGGCAACGATTTCGCCCGCACCCTCGACATCCCGCGCAGTGCGCGGCGCTCGGCACGGATCGTCCTCGAGGGCCGGCCGCGGCACACCGACGTCGTCGTGGACGACGACGGCCGGGTCACGGTCAACAACGTGCACATGGGCGCAGGGGTCGACGCCGGGGATCGCGGTGCCCGCTGGAAGGCGCGGCTGCACAAGATCAGCGACACCGTCGGTCTCGGCCCGATCGGGCTCGGCCCGGTCAACCTCGGGCCGCTCGGGATCGGCGCGGCCCGGGTCGGGCCGGCGAACCTCGGCAAGTTCGGTTATCCGATCGGTGCCCTGCAGACCGCGATCTCCCCGCCAATGCTCGAGGTGAGCATCGAGGTCGACGGGAAGCTGGTCGCCGACGACGAGCGGGTGCTGATGGTGGCCATCGGCAACGGCGCCACGGTCGGCGGCGGCACCCGACTCACCCCCGGAGCCGACCCGCACGACGGCATGCTCGACATCTTGATCGCCACCCCGGCCGGCCTCCTCGACCAACTCGAATACCTGATCCACCTCCAGGCCGGCCGGCAGGAGGGGTACGCCAAGGCGCGGCTCCTGCGCGGCCGGACGATCACCGTGCGCGGCCGGCCCTTCGACGTCAACAGCGACGGCGAGATCGGCGGACCGGTCACCGAGCGGACCTGGCGGGTGCTGCCCGGGGCGTACTCGATGCTGGTGCCCGAACCTGCCTAGCTGTTGTACGTTTCTCCAAAACCGAGAGGGGCGGGCGACCCATGGCAGACGTTGACGCGATGCGGGCCTGGGTCGACGAATTCGTCGCCCGCGAGTCGCAGCCCGCGCAGATGCAGGCCTGGGTCGTGCGGGTACAGGAGGCGGTGCTCGCGCAGAGTCCGGATCTGTCCGCCGACGCCTCCCTGACCCGGCTCGCCCACGAGACGATCGAGTCGCACTGGCGCTCGTTCCTGGCGACCCTCAAGGATCCCCAGCACGACGTGCCGCTCGTGCAGTCGGCGGCGGATCTGGCGACCGACCTGGCTCGCCGAGGATTCCCGCTGACGGTGCTCTTCCATGTCTACCGAGTCGCGCAGCGTGAGGTCTGGCGCTACATGACGACGGTGGTCTCGCACGCCGGAGACGCGGGCGTCGACGGGGCGGAACTGCTGGTCTTCCTCTGGGAGCGCGCCAGCACCTGGCTCGACTCGGCGGTGGTCGCCTCGGCGGACGTCTTCCGTGCCGAGCACGAACGGATCCGGCGCGGCACCGCCGCCCAGCAGTTGGAGACGGTGCGCGAGGTTCTCGGCGGCAAGACCCCGGACAACCGCGACATCGTCGCGAACCTCGGCGGTCATCCGATCTCCGGCTTCAACACCGCCGTGCTCCTGCACACCGAGGAATACCGCGAGATCACCGGCCTCACCGAGGCGGTGACGAGACTCGGCAAGACGCTCGGGGTGCGCAATCCGCTCGTCGTCAACCCCGGCGGGCGCGACCTGTGGTGCTGGTTCGGCACCCGTTCCGAACCGGACCTCGAGGTCCTCCGTCAGTGCGAGGCATGGCTCGCCGAGCACGGCATCACCGCAGCCGTGGGTACGCCCGGGGAGGGCGTCGAGGGGTTCCGGATCAGCCATCGTGAGGCCCAGCAGGCGGAGAAGATCGCCTTCGCGGCGCGGACCGTACCGGCGCTGACGCTGTTCGCCGACGTGGAGCTGCTGTGCCTGGTCTCCGCCTCGCCCGAAGCCACTCGCCGATTCGTCACGCGCACCCTCGGCCCGCTGGGCGATCCGGGGGAGGGGCCGGCCAGGCTGCGCGAGACCCTGCACGCGTTGCTTGCGAGCGGCAGCGTCGATGAGGCGGCCACGGCGCTGTCGGTGCACAAGAACACCGTGCGCTACCGCGTCAACCAGGCCGAGACCATGATGGGACACCCCGCGACGCGGGCCCCGAGCGAGGTGGAGCTCGCGCTGCGCTATCACGCGATGTTCATCGGGGATCCCGAGAACCCGTGACCGACCGGCTCGGCCGTCCGAAGCCGGGCTGCAATCTTGTCCGTTCGTCCAAGCGGCGGCGACGCTGCGTACATCATGCTTGTGGGGGAGAACCACTCCCATCATGCTTGCGACACCGGGCGTACCGAACCGAAGGATGTGATGTCCGTGCAGTCCTGGTCGGAGATCGTCCGCGACCTGCAGGCCAACTGGCCGATCTACGCGTCGATGCCCTTCGTCGCCGCGGCCGTGGGCTTCGGCACCAAGATCGTCGCGATCAAGATGATGTTCCGGCCGCGCACGTACCGCGGCTTCAAGCCCTTCGGTTGGCAGGGGATCATCCCGCGTCGGGCGCCCCAGATGGCCGAGGTCCTGTGCGACACCCTCACCGGCCGGCTGATCACGTCTGCGGAGATCGTCGAGCGCCTCGACGGCAAGCGGATCTCCAAGCTGCTCGACCGGCCGTTGCGCCCGCTGCTGGACGAGATGGTGCGCGACACCGCGGAGACCTATCAGCCCGTCGTGTGGAATTCGCTGCCGCCGTTCGCGCAGGCGGCTGTCGTGCAGCGTGCCCAGGAGGCCGGGCCGAAGGTGGTCGAGGGTCTCGTCGAGGACATCCGCGACCACATCGACGAGGTCTTCGACCTCAAGGACATGGTCACCCGCGTGCTGCGTGAGGAGGCGGACGTCCTCGAGAGCATGTTCCTCGACGTCGGCCGTCGCGAATTCGCCTTCATCCGCAACAGCGGCGCATTCTTCGGCTTCGGCATCGGCCTCGTGCAGGCGGTGGTGTGGGCGATCTTCCACAACCCGCTGATCATCCCGGTCTTCGGCCTGTTCACCGGCTGGTTCACCGACTGGGTGGCGCTGCGGCTGATCTTCGAGCCCAAGGAGCCGACGAAGTATCTCGGCGTGGTCACCTGGCAGGGGCTGTTCCTCAAGCACCGGATCCCGGTGTCGAAGGAGTACGGCGAGTTGATCGCCACCAACGTGCTGACCGCGGACAAGCTGATCAACGAGGTCTTCACCGGACCCAAGCGGGCGAACCTGCTGCCGTACCTGGAGAAGCGCGTGGAGAAGGCGCTGCGCAAGCAGACCGCCGGTCTGAGCGAACTGCTCGAGATGAAGGTGGGCGGCGTCAACCTCAGCGGGATCTCGGTGGGCTCGGTCTCGCTCGGCTCGATCTTCGGGGCCGCGAACCTGTCGGTCCCCGCGATCGGGGAGGAGAACATCGCCCGGATGCGTGACGACTTCTCGGCGACGCTGATGGATCGGTTGCCCGAGGTGCTGCCCGCGATCGAGGCGTACGCCGACGAGGCGATGCTCATCAAGCCGACGATGGTCGACCGGATGGTGTCGATGACGAGCACGGAGTTCGAGGGGGTGCTGCGCCCGGCCTTCCAGCAGGACGAGAAGACGCTGATCGCGGTCGGCGCCATCCTCGGCTTCCTGGTCGGCGAGCTGCAGGTCTTCATCGTCGAACACCTGAGCACACACGTGAAGTGAGCTGGGTCACGATCACTTGCGCAAATTTACGCAGCGCGTAAACTTATCGTCATCACCCACCCAGAACAAGGAGCCGATCATGGCTGAAGCAACCGTTGTGAACTACGTGTCCAAGCTCGTCGACAGCACCAAGGACTTCGTCGACGACGTGCTCGACGGCGCCAAGGACGTCGAGAAGGGCGCCAAGAAGGGCCTCACGAAGGCCAAGGACAAGGCGCGCGACGCCAAGGACAAGGTCGACGTCGACAAGCTGCGCAACAAGGCCCAGAAGCTGACCGAGCAGCTCGACAAGCTGGTCGCGGTGGAGAAGAAGTCCACGAAGAAGTGACCAGCGGCCGAGCCGCCCAAGGCCCCGATCGCCCCGGCGGTCGGGGCCTTCGCACGTCCGACGCCGACCGCAGCGTCACAGGAGGGAGAATGGACCCATGTCCGACGGTGCCCCGCGCGTGATCAAGCGCTACGCCAACCGCAAGCTCTACGACACCTACCGCGGCACGTTCACGACCGTCGGCGACGTCGCGCAACTCGTCGTCGACGGGGTCAACGTGGTCGTCCGCGACCACGACACGGGCATCGACCGCACCAGCGAGGTGCTCGCCAAGGCGATCGGCAAGATCACCAAGGTGAACCCGATCGGGCTGGGGGGCGACGCTCTCGCCGGCGTGCTGCGTGCGGCCGCCGGAAGCTCCAAGGAGCACGTTGCGCGGTCACCGGACGACTCCGGTGGTTCGGAGGACCCGGGAGCCTCCGAGGTCGAGGCACTGCGCCGTCAGGTGGCCGAGTTGCGGGCCGAGGTCGCCTCGTTGCGGGAAGCGCGCGGGAACGGCCCCGCCTGACGCTCTTGCGTGATCGGTGTGACTCACGGCTCAGCTCGCTGATTACGCGTCCGGGGTGCCCGTACGAGACAATTGTCGGGTCGTCACGCCCGTGAAGGGAGCGCCCATGAGCCAGCCCGCCCAGCCCGTACGCCGCCGGCACCTGATGGACCCCGACAACCCGGTGCGCCCCGTCAACGACCGGTCGCTGACCAACGTGCAGCGCTGGGTGATGTCGACGCTGTCGATCATCACCATCGGACACCTCTCGGCCGGCCTGATCATCGCTGCGTGCTACCTCTCCAAGGACGACACCGGCGGCCGCATCATCTTGTGCGTCATCGCCGGCGCCTTCGGTGCCATAGCCGTGGTCGCCGCGCGAGCGATCCACCGCAAGCCGCCGCTGAGCTGGTGGCTGCTGGTCGGCCTGATCCCGACCGTGGTCGGCCTGATCCTGACCCTGGGCTGAAGGACGCTCGGCCGGGTCACTCGATAGGGTCGGTCCCGCCCCGGGGCGGTAGCTCAGCCGGTCAGAGCAGAGGACTCATAATCCTTGGGTCGTGGGTTCGAGCCCCACCCGCCCCACCCGATGCGCCGAGACCCCAAAACTCTCACGCAAAAACCCACCGAGTCCAAAACCGTTTTGGACTCGGTGCATCTGAGCGTCATTCTTTTGGGGTCTCAGCGCGAAAACCCGTCAGAGTTTTGGGGTCTCGGCGTGGGAGGCGTCCCGGATCTCGCCGACGAGTTCCTCGATGACGTCCTCGAGGGTCGCGACGCCGAGGGTTTCGCCGTGGGCGCCGCGGACCAGGGCCATGTGGGCGCCCTTGACCTGCAGTTCGCCGAGGGCCTGGACCAGGGTCGCGTCGAGGGGGACGTTCGCGAACGGGCGGATCCACTTGTCATCGACGGTGCGGGCACGGCCGTGGACGTCGGTCTCGAGCACGTCCTTGATGTGCAGATAGCCGATCAGATGGCCGTCCTCGGCGACGGGAAACCGTGAGAACCCCGTCTCCGCACAGATCTGCTCGACATCGCTGGCGCGGGCTCCGCGCGGGACCGTCTGGAGTCGGTCGATCGGGAGGAGTACGTCGCCGACGGTGCGCGAGGTGAATTCGAGTGCCCCGGACAAGCGCTCGTACTCGCCCTGGTCGATCATCCCCTCGCTGCGGGACTCATCGACCATCGCGCCGACCTCCTCGGCGGTGAAGGTCGAGGCGACATCGGCGCGCGGCTCGATCTGGAGCAGTCGTACGACGGCGTTGGCGGCCGCGTCGAGGGCGATCACGATCGGCTTGATGACGGTGACCAGAGCCATCATCGGTGGCCCGAGGATGACCGCGGCGCGCTCGGGGCCTGAGAGGGAGAGGTTCTTCGGCACCATCTCGCCCAGGACGACGTGGAGGTACATCACCACGATCATGGCGATCACGAAGCCGATCGGATGCACCCAGCCCTCGGGGATGCCGAGCGACGTCGCGGCCGGCTCGATCAGGTGCGAGACCGAGGGTTCGGCGACCGCACCGAGGCCGAGGGAGCAGACCGTGATGCCGAACTGCGCGGCGGCGATCACGTGCGAGAGGTCCTCCATCGCACGCAGCGTCGTGCGCGCCATCCGCGAGCCGGCGGCCGCTCGCGGCTCGACCTTCGTGCGGCGTGCGGAGACGAGCGCGAATTCCGACGCGACGAAATACGAGTTGCCGATCAGGAGCAGCAGGCCGACGAGCAGGGCGGTGGTGGTGCTCATCGGGCCACCCCGCCTCGGACCAGGCGCAGCGAGATCCGGTCGACACGGAGTCCGTCCATGCGCTCGACGCGCATCGCGGCGTACTCCTGGACGGGCTCCTCGTCCTCGTCGTCGGGGATCTCCAGCGGCAGCGGTACGCGCACCTCGTCGCCCCGCTCGGGGATGCGACCCAGCACCTTGACCAGCAGACCCGCGATGGTGTCGTAGTCCTCGTCCTCGGGCAGGCCGAGGCCGGTGCTGTCGCGGACCTCGTCGGGACGCAGAAGGCCCGACACGATCCAGGAACCGTCGGCGCGGTGCCGCAGCCGGGAGCCGTAGCGGTCGTGCTCGTCGGAGATGTCGCCGACGATCTCCTCCACGACGTCCTCGAGGGTCACGACGCCGGCGGTGCCGCCGTACTCGTCGGAGACGATCGCCATCTGGAAGCCCTCGCCGCGCAACAGGGCCAGCAGCGGGTCGAGGCGCAGCGACTCGGGCACGACGGTCGCCGGCACCATGATCTCGCGCACCAGGGTGCTGCTCCGTTCGCCCCGAGGGACCGCGACCGCCTGCTTGACGTGGACCGAACCGACGACGTTGTCGGAGGTCCCCTTGATCACCGGGAACTTGGAGAATCCCGTCGAGGCGGAGAGGTCGATGATGTCCTCGACGGGGTCGCCGGCCTCGACCGAGGCCATCCGTACGCGCGGCGTCATGATCTCGCCCGCCGTGCGCGGCCCGAACGCGACCGAGCGCTGCACGAGGGTGGCCGTCTCGGTGTCGAGGGTGCCCTCGGACGCCGAGCGCCCGGCGAGCGAGGCCAGCTCGTCCGAGGAGCGCGCGGAGCGCAACTCCTCCTGGGGCTCGACCCCGAGGAGGCGTACGACGGCGTTCGCGGACCCGTTGAGCACCTTGATCGGGCCCAACATCACGCGGGTGAAGGCGCGCATGAAGCCCTGGGTGAGCAGCGCCGTGCGCATGGGTACGGCGATCGCGACCTTCTTGGGGACCAGCTCGCCGAACAGCATCGTGACGACGGTGGCGATGATCATGCCGAGCGCCACCGAGACGCCCTCGACACCACCGTGCGGCAGGCCGGCCGCACGCAGCGGGCGGTGCAACAGGTGCGAGATGGACGGCTCGGCGAGGAAGCCGAGGGCGAGGTTGGTCAGCGTGATCCCGACCTGGGCGCCGGAGAGTTGGGTGGACAGGCGCTTGAGCGCATCGCGTACGCCTGCGGCGCGGCGATCACCTGCTGCGGCGGCCTTGTCGACCTGGGCCCGGTCGACCGCGACGAAGGAGTATTCGGCCGACCCGAAGACGCCGCAGCCCAACACGAGGGCGACGGAGACCCCGAGCAGCAGCCAGTCCATGCGCGCCATCTTGCCGTGTCCCACCTGAGCCGGCGACGCCTGTCCGGATCGACTGGGTCGACTCACCTGCGCATCGGCCAGGAACGTGAGAGTGTGGCGAAGCGTTGTAGGGACAGGGAGCCACGCACAGGGAGGGTGATGATGCTGCGATTCTCAGCAACCGGCGTCACCCACCGGGGTCTCGTCCGGGACAACAACGAGGACTCCGGCTTCTGCGGGCCCGACCTGGTGCTGGTCGCCGATGGGGTCGGTGGGGGAGCCGCCGGCGAGGTCGCCTCGGCCACCGCGGCCTATGCCCTGACCGCGGTCGCGATGGCCAACCGGGGCCATGACCCCGAGACGACGCTGCGCGACGGTGTCGCGACGGCGCAACGCGAGCTCGCCGCGGGCGTACACGCGGTGCCGGAGCGCGCCGGCATGGCGACGACGATGACGGCGGTGTTCACGGACGGCAGCCGGTTCGTGCTCGCGCACATCGGCGACTCGCGGGGGTATGTCTGGCGAGACGACGAGCTCACCCGGATCACCCGCGACCACACCTATGTCGCCTCCCTGGTCGACGAGGGCCGACTCGATGAGGCGGAGGCTTCCCAACATCCGTGGCGCAACGTCGTGCTGCGCACCATCAACGGCGAGGTGGCCGGCTCCGCGGACCTCCTCCCGCTCGACCTGCGCGCCGGTGATCGCGTCCTGCTCGCGAGCGACGGTCTGACCGATCTGGTCGACGAGGACGAGATCGCGGCGGTGCTCGAGCGCTACTCCGACGACCCCGCATGCGAGGCCCTGCGCGACCTCGCGCTCGCGCGTGGCGGCCGGGACAACGTGACCGTGGTGATGGCGACCGTGCACGACGGGCCACCGGTCGATTCGGTGGGCCGGATGCTCGGAGCGGTGCTGGACCCGCGCAACATCGTCGATCCCTCGGCTGTCCGGATCGCGCACAGCGCCTGACGCGGGCCGGCGCCGCTGGCAGAATCATGGTTATGCATGAGGAGAGCCCCGTCGTACGCCCGCGCCTGGAGGGTTCGGTCGCCGTGCGCGACGGACGCCGGCTCTCGTTCGCCGAATTCGGCAATCCGCACGGCGCTGCGATCGTGTGGATGCACGGCACCCCCGGTGCCCGCCGGCAGATCCCCGTCGAGGCGCGGGAGTACGCCCTCGCGCACGATCTGCGCATCATCGGTATCGACCGCCCCGGCATCGGCAGTTCGACGCCGTACCTCTACGACAACATCCTCGATTGGACCGGCGACCTGGAGCTGCTCGCCGACGTGCTCGGCATCGACACGATGCGGGTCATCGGCCTCTCCGGCGGTGGCCCGTACGCCCTGGCCGCGGGCGCCGCGCTGCCCGATCGCGTGATCGCCGTCGGCGTGCTCGGCGGGGTGGCCCCCACGAAGGGCCCCGACGCGGTCCGCGGCGGTCTGGTCGAGCTCGCGCCCTATGCCGCCCCGGTGGTCTCGGCCGTACGGGTGCCGCTCGGGATCGCGCTGGCCCAGGGGATCCGGCTGATCCGTCCGCTGGCCGGTGCCGCCATCGACGGGTACGCCCGGGTGCAGCCCGCAGGGGACAAGCGGCTCCTCGCGCGCCCGGAGTTCCGGGCGATGTTCCTCGACGACCTGCTCAACGGGGCGCGGTTCCAGATGGGCGCGGTGCTCTCCGACATCGTGCTCTTCACCCGTCCGTGGGGTTTCGACGCCGCGGACGTGCGCGTGCCCGTGCGCTGGTGGCACGGCGACGCCGACCACATCATCCCGTTCGCCCACGGTGAGCACATGGCCTCCCGGCTGCCCGACGCGACGCTGACCAAGATCGCCGGCGAGTCACACCTCGGCGGCCTCGGCGTGGCCGAGGAGGTGCTGGCCACCCTGATGAGCGTCGGCCCCCGCGCGCACACCGGGATCGCGAACTGAAGGCACGTCCCGACGCGCTGAGACAGATGTGACGCAAGCTACTGGTGCGAAACCGGTCCTTGGTACACAATGGACGCACAAGTTCACATGCTTCACAACTGATCCGCCCGTGGAGCGGACGAGACCGCTGGGGAAGGCGTATCTCGACGCCGAGCTCCAAGGAGGATCAGATGAACCGCACCGCGACCCGTGGCGTGCTCTACGTGCACTCGGCGCCGTCTGCGTTGTGCCCGCATGTCGAGTGGGCCGCAGGGGGTGTCCTCGGCACCGCCGTGAGCCTTGAGTGGACCCCGCAGCCTGCCCAGGCGGGCAGCTACCGCGCCGAGTTCTCCTATGCCGCCGAGAGCGGCACCGCCGCCGCGTTGGCCTCGGCCCTGCGCGGTTGGAACCACCTCCGTTTCGAGGCGACCGAGGAGCCCACCTCCAGCACCGAGGGGGCCCGCTACTCCTACACGCCCGAGCTCGGCATCTTCCACGCGGTCACCGGCGTCCACGGCGACATCATGATCCCCGAGGATCGACTCAAGGCCGCGCTGGTCAAGGCGTCGCTGGGGGAGACCACCCTCGAGATCGAGGTCGACAAGCTGCTCGGCAAGCCGTGGGACGAGGAACTCGAGACGTTCCGGTACGCCGGCGACGGCGCCCCGGTGCGTTGGCTGCACCAGGTGGTCTGAGACCCACCCACGACGCCCCCGCGTACGACGAAGGCCCCGACCGTCACGGTCGGGGCCTTCGTCGTACGTCGGGCGATCAGCCGTAGATCACTCCGGAGGAGACGGCGAGCTGGACCACCGCGCCGACCGGGAGTCCGGCCTTCTTGGTGTCGAGCACGATCTCGAGTCCGGTCGTGCGAACGCCGATGCCGGTGCCGGAGACCTGTGCGATCTCCTGCTTGTTGAGCGTGATCGTGCCCAGCTTGGCGATGTGGATCGTGGTGTTCGGTGCCGGGTCGATCGGGATCTTGTGCCCGGCGATCCACAGGTTCACGAACTGGAGGTCGCCCTCGAGGATCTTCGCTCCGGTCGACGCCCACTGCACGTGCGACGTGGAGCCGATCGCGGTGGCGTGGATCAACCGGTTGAACAGGTTGACGTTGGCCACCGTCGCGGTCTGGTTCACATCGGAGACCGCGTCACTCTGCACGCCCGAGGCAGTCGTCTCGATGGCGCCGAGGTGGAGCACGCCGCTGAGGTTCGCGCGGGCGGTCGAGTTGGTGATCGTCTTGCCGTCGGTGCCGTACGCCGGCACGCCGAGGCTGGCCGTGCGCTGCGACTCCACCGACACCGAGCCACCGACATTCGCGGAGACGTACGAGCCGTAGGAGAGACCGCCGATCGGCTTGCCCTCCTTGGGGTTCGCCGTCTTGACGATCTTGGCGCTGATCGGGTTCAAGAACACCTGGGCACCCGCTGCCGCCGCGCCCCGCTTCTTGAGCAGCGTGACCTGGATCGCGCTGCCGTAGGCGGCCGCGCCGTCCTTGGCCGAGCCGGTGATCTGGTAGTTGAGCACCACGCTGGCCACTCCGGGGATCGTGATCCCGGTGTTGGCGGGAACGTTCGCGGGGTAGCTCTTGCCCGCGATCGTGAGTCCGACGAGCGTCGTGGTGATCGAGGCGGTGGGCGCGTCCGTGCTGCTGCCCGACGCGGTCGCGGTGTTCTCCACGGCGTCGACCTTGATCAGGCCGTTGAGGAGGTTCACCCCGGCGGTCTTGGCGTGGGTGACGATCTGGTTGCCGTCACCGAACGCGGTGTCGGTCGCGTCGGTCGTGATCGCGCCGACCTTGGCCAGGGTGCCGACCTTGACCTTGGCGATGCTGTTGCTGTCGGTGGCCGGCTTGTAACCCTTGAGCTGGGACTGCGCGGTGAAATCGGAGTTGACGGTCATCCCGACCGCCGTGATCTGGGTGCCGCCGACGTAACCGACGTATCCGTACGTCGGGGTCGAGGCGTTGGCCGCGACCGGAAGCGCGGTGAGCGCCGCGACCATTCCGCCTGCGACGGCGATGGTGAGTCGCCTCGGGGTGAGAGCTGTGTGCAACATGAGGACCGTCCCCTCCTGGGATCCGTGAATCGAAAACTCTGTGGTGCGCAACGCACTACAAGGAGAACGATTGTCGGAGTTGGGGGTTACGAACCAATACGTGAATGTGGTATCGGACACGCCCGATTCGGGTCACAGCGAGATTCACGGTGGGGATCACAGGGGAATGTTGCCGTGGCTCCCGCGTGTGACCAGACCCGATTCGGCGATCGCGGCGGCGATCGCGGAGCGCGTACGCCCGGGGTCGACGATCTCGTCGATGACCCCGATCTCGGCCGCTTTCTCGATGCCGCCGGCGATCAAGGTGTGCTCCTCGGCCAGCTCGTTCTCGACCTGGGTGCGGATCTCCGGGGCGACCTCGGCGAGCTTGCGCCGATGCAGGATCCGGACAGCGGCGACGGCGCCCATCACGGCGACCTCGGCGCCCGGCCAGGCGAAGACCTTCGTCGCGCCCAGCGAGCGTGAGTTCATCGCGATGTAGGCCCCGCCGTACGTCTTGCGGGTGACGACGGTGACCCGGGGGACCACCGCCTCGCCGAAGGCGTGCAGCAGCTTGGCGCCGCGGCGGACCACGCCGTCCCACTCCTGGCCGACGCCGGGGAGGTAGCCGGGCACGTCGACGAGCACGATCAGGGGCACCCCGAAGGCATCGCACATGCGGACGAATCGGGACGCCTTCTCCGCAGAGGCGGAGTCGAGGCAGCCGCCCAGACGCAGCGGGTTGTTGGCGATGACGCCGGTCGTACGACCTCCGAAGCGGCCCAGGGCGGTGACGATGTTGGGGGCCCAGCGGGTGTGCAGTTCCTCGACGCTGCCCTCGTCGAGGACCGCCTCGACCAGGGGGTGCACGTCGTAGGCGCGCTTGGGCGATTCGGGCAGCAGGGCGCCGAGGTCGATGTCAGCCACGGCATCGACGTCGAGGGTGCCCTGGGCGCCGAGCAGTGAGGTGACCCGGCGGGCGTGCTCGATCGCCTCGGCCTCGGTCTCGCTGAGGATGTGCACGACGCCCGAACGACGCCCGTGCGGCTCCGGGCCGCCGAGGCGGAGCATGTCGACGTCCTCGCCGGTCACCGAGCGGACCACATCGGGTCCGGTGACGAAGATGCGGCCCTCGGGGCCGAGGATGACCACGTCGGTCAGCGCCGGTCCGTACGCCGCGCCGCCGGCCGCCGGCCCCAGGACGACCGAGATCTGCGGGATGTTGCCCGAGGCGCGGGTCATCGCGTGGAAGATCTCGCCGACCGCGTGCAGCGAGATGACGCCCTCGGCGAGACGAGCTCCGCCGGAGTGCCACAACCCGACGATCGGGACCCGGTCGGTCAGGGCGCGCTGGTACGCCTTGACCACGACCTTGCAGCCGACCTCGCCCATGGCGCCGCCCATGACCGTCGGGTCGCTGCAGAACGCGACCGTCAGGGTGCCGTCGATGCGACCGATCGCGGCGAGCATGCCGCTGTCGTCGACCGCGGTGATGGGCTCGAGGGAGCCTTCGTCGAAGAGCGCGCCGAGCCGGTGCAACGGGTGCCGCGGGTCGTCGGTCTTGGTGCCCTTCTTCGCCGCGGCGGCGGGGGCGGGGCGCTCGGGTGCCTGGGTCACGACAGGCTCCCGAAGACCACCGCGACGTTGGCGCCACCGAAGCCGAAGGAGTTGTTGAGCGCGGCGATGTCGCCGTCGCGCAGTTTCCGCTCCGTCGTGGGGATGTCGAGGTCGACGGCCGGATCGCGGTCGTCGAGGTTGATCGTCGGCGGCGAGATCCGGTCGCGGATCGCGAGCACGGTGGCGACCGCCTCGAGCGCGCCGGCGCCGCCCAGCAGGTGGCCGGTCATCGACTTGGTGCTGGTGACGACGACCTCCTCGGCGAACTTGCCGAGGGTGGCGTGCAGCATCAGCGCCTCGGCGACGTCGCCCTGGGGCGTCGAGGTCGCATGGGCGTTGACGTGGGCCACGTCGGCCGGCTCGACACGGGCATCCTCCAGAGCGCGCTGGATCGCCCGGGTGCCGCCGCGACCTTCGGGGTCCGGCTGGGCGATGTCGTGGGCGTCGTTGGTGATCCCGGCACCGAGCAGTTCGGCGTAGATCGTGGCGCCGCGGGCGACCGCGTGGTCGTAGTCCTCGATGACGAGCGCACCGGCGCCCTCGCCGAGGACGAAGCCGTCGCGACCGGTGTCCCAGGGGCGCGACGTCCGGGTGGGATCTCCACCCTCCTCGCTGCCGGTCTTGGACAGCGCCATCATGTTCGCGAAGGCGGCCATCGGCAGCGGGTGCACCGCCGCCTCGGTGCCGCCGACCACCATGACGTCGGCGCGACCGAGCCGGATCTGGTCCAGGCCGAGCGCGATCGCCTCGTTGCCGGATGCGCACGCCGACACCGGCGTGTGCACCCCGGCGCGGGCGCCGACGTGGAGCCCGACGTTGGCGGCGGGCGCGTTCGGCATCAGCATCGGTACGGCCAGGGGCGAGACCCGGCGGGGCCCCTTCTCCAGCAGTGCGTCGTAGTTGGACAGCAGGGTGTTGACCCCGCCGATGCCGGACGCCATCGCGACGCCGAGCCGCTCCCGTTCGACAAACTCGCCGTCGGCGAGGCCGGCGTCGGCCCACGCCTCAAGGGCCGCGACCATCGCGAACTGGGTGGATCGGTCCATCCGGCGGGCCTTGACCCGCTCGAGGACCTCGGTCGGCTCGACGGCGATGGTGCCGGCGATCCGGACGGGGAGGTCCGCGGCCCAGTCGTACTCGAGCGCGCGTACGCCCGAACGACCGGCACGCATCGCCTCCCACGTGGCGGCGACGTCACCGCCCAAGGGGTTGGTGGTCCCCAAACCGGTGACCACCACGCGGCGTACCTGTCGCGTCATGGCGCGTCCTCCCTCTCCGGATCGTGTGCTGCTTCTCAAGCAGCCTGGGCGTTCTCGATGAAGCTGACGGCGTCGCCGACGGTCTTGAGGTTCTTGACCTCGTCGTCGGGGATGGTCACGCCGAACTTCTCCTCGGCGGCCACCACGACCTCGACCATCGACAGCGAGTCCACGTCGAGGTCGTCGGTGAACGACTTGTCGAGCTGGACGTCGTCGGCGGGGATGCCGGTCACCTCGGTGACGATGTCGGCGAGGTCGGCGCGGATCTCTTCGGTGCTGGCCATGACAGGTTTCCTCTTTCTGGGTTGGAACGAACTCGTGGGTGGGATCAGGGGATGCGTACGACCTGGGCGGCGTACGCCAGGCCGGCGCCGAAGGCGATCAGCAGTGCCAGGTCGCCGGAACGGGCCTCGCCGTCGAGCACCATCTGGCGCAGGGCGAGTGGGACCGACGCGGCCGAGGCGTTGCCCTGGTGGGCGATGTCGCGGGCGACCCGGACGGTGTCGGGCAGCTTCATCGCACGCACCATCGCGTCGATGATGCGCATGTTGGCCTGGTGGGGGACGAAGACGTCGAGGTCCGCCGGCGTGAGGCCGCTGCGCTCGAGTGTCTCCGTCGCGACCTTGGCCATCTCGAAGGCGGCCCAGCGGAACACCTCGCGGCCGCGCATGGTCAGGTGCGGCATCGAGGGATGCTCCGAGGCGACGATGGCGCCCCAGTCCTCGTTCTGGCAGATGTAGTCGGCCTTGGTGCCGTCGCTGCCCCACACGACCGGGCCGATACCGGCGGTGTCGCTGGGCCCGACGACCGCGGCACCGGCGCCGTCGCTGAAGATGAAGGCGGTGCCGCGATCGGTGCGCGAGGTGATGTCGGAGAGCCGCTCGACCCCGATGACCAGCACATGGTTGGCCGAGCCGCCGCGGACCAGGTCGGAGGCCAGGGTGAGGCCGTGGCAGAAGCCCGCGCAGGCCGCGGAGATGTCGAAGGCCGCTCCCGTGGTGCCGAGCTCGCCGGCGACCAGTGATGCCGCCGACGGGGTCTGCAGCAGGTGCGAGACGGTGGCGACGATGACGGTGTCGACCTGACCGGGCTGGATGCCGGCGTCGGCGATCGCCTCGCGGGCCGCCTCGACCGACATGGACACGACGGTCTCGTCCTCGGTGGCGAAACGACGCTCGATGATCCCCGAGCGCTGCTGGATCCACTCGTCGGAGGAGTCGATGGCCCCGATGATCTCGGAGTTGGGCACCACCCGGCTCGCGCGGTAGTGGCCGAGCCCCTGGATCGCGCTGTGCCGCAGGGTGTCCGAGACGGTGAGCGTCATGCGGGTACGCCTTCGGGGTGCAACCGGATCAACGGCTGTCCCGGCGAGACCAGGTCACCGTCCTCGACCAGCCACTCGACGATCACACCGCCGTGGGGCGCCACGACCGGCGTACGGTCGCGCAGGCTGGCCACGGAGCCGATCTCCTCGGCCGGGGCGAGCACCTCGCCCTCACGTGCCTCGGCACGGGTGAAGGTGCCCTTGGCGGGGGCGACGAGGAGGCGCCAGGTCGGCGAGGTGTTGATCGTCGACGGCGTCCCGTGCCGGTCGGCGAAGGCACGCGCCTCGTCGAGCTGGTCCGGGGTCTTCAGGGCGAAGGTCTCCACGCCGGGCAGGGCACGCTTGGCCAGGCCGACCAGGGTGCCCGCGGGCGGCACCTCGAGGATGCCGGTGACGCCGAGGTCGGACATCGTCTCCATGCACAGGTCCCAACGGACCGGGGCACTGATCTGCCGCACGATCCGGGCGATCAGGTCGGCGCCGTGGTGGACGACCTTGCCGTCGGCGTTGCTGATCACCGGGGTGCGCGGATCGTGGGTCGAGACCGCGCGGGCCAGCCGGCCGAGCGTGTCGACGGCAGGGGCCATGTGTTCGGTGTGGAAGGCGCCGGCGACCGAGAGGGGCCGGATCCGGGCCTTGGCGGGCGGCTCCTCGGCGAGCCGGGCCAACTGCTCGGCCGTCCCGGCGGCCACGACCTGGCCGGCGCCGTTGACGTTGGCCGGGGTGAGCCCGTGACGTTCGAGCGTGTCGAGGACGTCGTCGGGCTCACCTCCGAGCACAGCACTCATCCCGGTCTCGCGGATCGCGGCGGCCGCTGCCATCGCCCGGCCGCGCTCGCGGACCAGCACCATCGCCTGCTCGGCGGTGATGGCCCGCGCGCCGGCCGCTGCGGTGAGTTCGCCGACGCTGTGCCCGGCGACCGCACCGATCCGCCCGAACGCGTCGGCAGGATGGGGGAAGAGGGTGACCGCCGAGACCAGACCGGCGGCGACCAGCAACGGCTGGGCGATCGCGGTGTCGCGGATCGTGTCCGCATCGGCCTCGGTGCCGTAGTGCGCCAGGTCGAGCCCCGAGACCGTCGAGAGCCATTCGAGGCGCGCGGCGAATTCCGGGATCTCCAGCCACGGGGCCAGGAAACCGGGGGTCTGCGCTCCCTGCCCGGGAGCCACGATGATCAGCACGTCTCCACTGTGCCGGTCCCGATGCCGGCGACGCGCATCCGGCGTGCACGAATCGGAGCACGCCCGTTTGTAGGGTTCCTACAAAGTCGCGTCGGGGCCGGACGGGCCGAGCCCGCCTAGCGTGAGCGCGATCCGCAGTGTGTACGCGTCGCGCGGGTCGGTCGGGGACAGCGCACTGAGCGCGGTGGCCCGGCGCAGCCGGTAGCGCACCGTGTTCGCATGCA
>DASVMH010000227.1:0-7444 GCA_036384455.1 Marmoricola sp.
CATCAGCGCCCGCGGGTGGTTGTGCAGACAGATCTTGCCGGGGTTCTCGGTGCCGAAGTGATACATCAGGTTGGTCCAGCCGAACTTGTCGACGGCCGCCCTGGTGTCGTTGCCCATCAGCGAGTTGAACTCGACCTCCTCGACCAGTTCGCCGGTGGCGTGGTCGTGGATCGGGAAGTCGTCGGGGAGGAGCGGGTGCAGCCGATAGACCGAGATGAACTCCTCGGTGATCGCGAAGGACGCACCGTGGTGCTTCTGCGGGCTGCCGATGATGCCGGCACCGGCCTCGATGTCGATGGCCTTGGTGAGCAGCCGGCTCGCCTTGGCCCACGCGGGCAGCGCGCCGTACCAGTTGGAGTGCATGCCGGTCTGCAACACGGGGGTGTTGAGGATGCCGGGGGTCCACTCGATGGTGTGGATCTTCGCCATCAGGGCGGCATTGATCAGCCGGGCCGTCAGGAAGAGGCGCTCGTCGTCCCAGGACGGGTAGGACTTCTTGAGCATGTCGCAGATCGCGTTGTGCTCCTTGGCGAACAGCGTGTGCAGCAACGACAGGCCGACCCAGTAGTTGTCGTTGAAGCCGGTCTTGTCGATGCCGGCGAGGATCGGGTCCTCCTCGAGCGGCAGCTTGCCGTCGATGAGCAGCAGCTTGCCGTCCTCGCCCGCACGCAGCGCACCGTTGCGCTCCTTGCTCGAGCCGTAGATGGTCGAGCCGTCCCACCAGTGCGTGACCCGGTTGAGATAGGTCGCCGGGGTGCCGTCCTCGGGGTCGCGGGTGCGGTCGGCGGTGGTGCGCTCGACGACCATCGGGTCCTCGGTCCAGTCGTCGCCCTCGCCGAGCGGCATCTCCACGACGTTGTCGGGGTCGTTGGTGCCGTGCCCGAACCAGCCGTGGTTCTGGAACTGGATCCACGCCGCGGCAAGCACGTTGAGGCCGGTCGCCGGCTGGAACTCGTCGCGGTAGAACAGCTTGCGGCTGACCTCGCGCGGGGACGGCGTCAGCAGTCGCGGCGGCTCCTCACCCGCGCTCCCCTCGATCGGGAAGTTGCGCCCGAACCGGGTCTCCACCGAGCCCATCTTCGCGTCGTACGGGTCCTGCATGGTGCCGTCGTAGGTGCGGTACGGCGGGAGGTCGGGCAACTCCTCGCGGTCGTCGAGGTTCGCGTCGTCACGGGTGTCGTGCAGGTTGTCGTGCCGCAGGTCCTCGCGCAGCGCCGCGAGGTTGAGCGCCCCCGCGGGACCGGGGAGCTTGTGCCAGGGCACCCCCGCCTTGTTCACCGTGCGCCACACCAATGCGTTGGTGCCGGTGATGATTCCTCGGATCGATGCCATGCGGTCCCCGTCTCCTCTGCGTCGCTCGCCCTCTCCAATCGCGGAAGTTACCACCGTCGGAGCGACACCGGAACGGCATCCAAAACTGCCTCGCTAGGCTTGCGCGGTGGAGAACAGCCGGGTCGCCTCGATCGTCGGGTTCCTCGTCATCCTGCTCGTGGTCGGCCTGGTCGTCCTGGTGTCCCGGGGCGGCTATCACGGGCACTCGAAGCATCCGTCCGCAGCCGTGACGGGGCCGACGTCCGGCTCCACCGCCTCCACGAACCCGACCGGACGCGCGCCCCAGACGGTCCCGTCCGACCTGCCGACGCTGCCATCGGGAGCGACGATCCCGTCGTACACGTTCAGGATGGGGACCCTGAACTGGCGCGGGGCCTCCCACTATCACCGCAACCCGTACAGCAGCGAGCAGCCGTACTACGTGCGGGCCCCGCACATGATCGCGAAGGTGAACGCCTCGGGCGTCTCTGTCGTGGGCTTCCAGGAGTTCGAGGGCCCGCAGGCCGCGTACTTCCTCCGGCACACCGGCGGCGCCTGGCGCATCATCCCCGGGCGCTACAGCCACAGCAATCGTGTCGACACCCGCGATGCGATCGCGTACCGCGTCAAGGACTGGCGGCTCATCGGGGTCCGCTACCTGAGCATCCTGTACGCCCACGGCTCCCGCATGGACATTCCCCTCGCGCACCTCGCCTCCACCCACGGCACCTGGGAGATCTGGGTGCTCAACACCCACAACCCCGCGTCGGTGCGCTCGATCGGCGGCACCCCGGCCTCAAGGGCCGCCGACGTCAGGAGCGAAGCGGCGCTGTTGCGCTCCGTCGTCCGCGGCAATCCCGGGGACGGCGTCTTCTTCACCGGCGACATGAACTCCAAGGTTGGCTTCCACCATGACTTCTTCGCCGCGATCGGCAAGGGCTGGAGCGCTGCGGACCCGTCGTCGCGACTCATCGACTGGATCGTCGGCGGCCCCGGTGTGCGCTTCGACCAGACCGTGGTCGATGAGAGCACGAACGACCGGGCACGGCTCTACACCGACCACCCGTTCGTCCACACGTCCGTCACGCTGACGCCCGCGCTCGCCGGTCGCTGAGCAGGCTCGCCACGGTCGTCACGGCGAGGGTGCCGACGATGACCACCAGCGACACCCAGATCGGGATGTCGGGCGCCCGGCCGACGTGCTCGCCGCCGTTGATGAGGGGCAGTTCGTTCTCGTGCAGCGCGTGCAGCACGAGCTTGACGCCGATGAAGGCGAGGAGGAACGCCAGGCCGTACGAGAGGTACACCAGTCTCCTGAGCAGGCCGCCGATCAGGAAGTAGAGCTGCCGCAGGCCCATCAGGGCGAAGATGTTCGCGGTGAGGACGAGGAATGCCTCGTTGGTCAGCCCGTAGATCGCGGGGATCGAGTCCAGCGCGAACAAGAGGTCGGTGGTGCCCAGCGCGATGACGACGGCGAACATCGGGGTGAACAGCCTCCGCCCGCCGACCCGCGCCGTCAGGCGTGCCTCATGCCACTCGGGCGTCGACGGCACCCGGGCACGCACCCAGCGGATCAGCCGGCCCTCGTCGTACTCCTGATCGCCGCTGTCGTCCTCACGGACGAGCTTGACCGCTGTCCAGATCAGGAACAGGCCGAAGAGGTAGAAGACCCAGCTGAACTCGTTGATCGCCGCAGCGCCGACCGCGATGAAGACGCCGCGCATCACCAGGGCGATGACGATCCCGACCATCAGCGCGCTCTGCTGCAGGCGCGCGGGCACGCCGAACCGGGCCATCAGGATCAAGAAGATGAACAGGTTGTCGATCGACAACGAGTACTCGGTCAGCCAGCCGGCGAAGAACTCGGTGCCGTACTCGGCGCCGGCGAACGACCACACTCCGACGCCGAACGCGATCGCGAGGCCGACGTAGACCGTCAGTGCGGTGGCCAGCTCACGCCGGCTCGGCTCGTGGGGGCGACGGCCGATCACGATGACGTCGAAGAGCAGGACGGCCGAGGTGATGCCGACGGTGAGCCACCAGACGTACGGCGCTACGTGCATGGATCCTCCGGATCTTCGGGCCCCTACTCGGGCGCGATGAGTGTCCGGAGGTCTCTTCCGCGAAGTCCGCGACGGGTCGACGCCAGCGGTCCCGGGCGCTCGCTGGGTGCGAGCCGGCCGTGATGACGAAACCGCTGCGAAGGAATACTCCCCTCCGCCATCAAGTGTAGTGGCTGGTCGAACGGGTTGTCGCACCCGGCGACCTGCCCGGTAGTGTCAGGGCTGCGAGACCAGCCGAACAGCAGGGATCGACATGGCGCACCGCGAGCCCGTGCCTGCCACCGACGAAGAGCCCACCATCGGCAAGCTCGTCGCCGACGCCAGCCGCGACGTGTCGTCGCTGATGCGCGCAGAGATCCAACTCGCGAAGTCGGAGCTGTCGGTCAGCATCAAGACCAGTGGGATCGCGATCGCGCTGTTCGCGCTCGCGGGTTTCCTGCTGCTGCTGGCGATCATCATGGTCTCGGTGGCGATCGCCTACTTCATCCACATGGCCGACCTCGATCTGGCGTGGTGCTTCCTCATCGTCTTCGGCGGGTACGTCCTCCTCGCGCTCGTGCTCGGCCTCATCGGCTTCCTGCGGATCCGGAAGGTGCGCGGACCCGAGCGGGCGATCGCCCAGGCCAAGCAGATCCCGGCAGCGCTCAAGCCTTCTGCCTGACGGTCGGGCTCAGGCGCAACCGCCGGTGCTGACCGCGCGGTCGTCATCGATGCCGGCCGCCGCCGCCTTGCCCACCTGATCGGCGGTCAGGGCGTAGCCGGTGTCGGAACTGCTGACCGACGCCGCGAACACGACCCCGAGAACCTTGCCGTCCGTCGAGACCAGCGGGCCGCCGGAATTCCCCGGGCGGATCTTGCCGCGCACGGAGAAGACGTCGCGGGTGACGGTGCCGTGGCCGTAGATGTCAGGTGAGCGCAGCCGCTGCTGGCTGCGGATCCGGGCCGGGTCGGCCTGGAACGGCCCGTCCTCGGGATAACCGAGGATCGCGCCGGCCTCGCGGGTCCTGCCGTCCCGGTCGAAGGAGAGCACGGGCCCGGACAGCGACGGCACGGACAAGATCGCGACATCGGTCTCGGGGTCGTAGTAGACGACCGTGGCGACGACATTGTCGGTGCCGACCAGCACTGCCGGGTGGCGTACGCCCGCGACGACGTGGGCGTTGGTCAGCATCCGGTGCGGGGCGTAGAGGAAGCCGCTGCCCTCGACCCCTTGGCCACACGCGTTGTCGCCACGGATCTTGAAGACAGACCGCTCCGCTCGCTGGATGTCGGGATCCCGGACGACACGACGGCTCGCGGGCGGCACCGCCACGATGTGCTCAGGGGCGAAAGGCTCCAGGTAGCGCGGGAAGACACTCGAACCGACGACATCATCGAAGCCGCGCAGCGCCGACTGGGCCCCGGCCGGCATCACCTCATTGACCGCGAGCAACACCTTGGAGCCCCGCACCATCGGGCTCAGGCCGGGGATGCGGGAGCCACTGATCGCGACCCCGAGCATCCACGAGATCACCAGGACCGCCACCACCGACAGCACCGAGCCGCCGACCGCATCGAGGGAGCGTACGGGCTGCCACGGGATGCGGTCGCGTGCACGTGTGCCGGCGTACTGGAACAGCGCCTGACCCACGGACGCCGCGATCAGCACGATGAACAGCGCACCCAGGGAGACCCACATCGACGGCGCGGCCCCACCGAGGAGGATGGGGACCAGCCAGATGCCGATCAGACCGCCCGCGACGAGGCCGACGGTCGCGAACGCCCCCGCGACGAAGCCCTGCCAGTAGCCGGAGAGCGCGTAGAGCACCACGAGCAGCACGAGGCACCAGTCGAGGAAATTCATCGTCGCCGGACTTCCCCCGAGAGCATGTAGGACGGCAAGGTGCGTTGCACCGAGGCGTCCCAGGGGCGGGTGAGACCCACGTAGTCGAACAGTTTGTTGACCAGGCCCGCGGTGAAGCCCCACAGGATCAGATCGTGTTCCGGGCCGATCAGGAAACCGGGGCTCGAATAGCCGCCGGGGTGGGTCACGGTCACGCGATGGGCCGGATCGAGGAGCTCCTCGAGGGGGACTCGGAACACCGCGTGCACCTCGGCCGGGTCCACCGCCGAGACCGGCGACTCCTCGCGCCACCACGCGAGCACCGGGGTGACGGCGAAGTTGCTCGGCGGCAGCCACAGCTCCGGGAGATCGGCGAGCACCTCCACGCCCGACGGGTCGAGGCCGATCTCCTCCTGGGCCTCGCGCAGCGCCGCCTGTCGCGCGCCGGCATCACCGGGTTCGAGGCTCCCGCCGGGGAAGGAGATCTGGCCCGGGTGCGAGCGCATGTCGTGAGCGCGCTCGGTGAAGAGCAGATCGGGTCCGCTCGGGCCCTCTCCGAAGAGCATCAGCACCGCACCGGGCCGCGCGTCTGCGTCCTCGGGCGGCAGGAACTTGCTCAGGTCGGTGCCGTCGATGTCGCGAGCGCCGTCGCGGATCGGCTCGAGCCATTCGGGGATCGCCCTCACATGACCACCCCGAGGTACTTGGCGACGAGGGCGCGCAACTCGACGACACTGCCGACGCGACCCCCGTGGTTGTAGACGACCTTGCCGGTCTCGTCGATCATGATCGTCGTCGGCAGCCCGACCACGCGGATGTTGTTGTCATAGTCCGCGACCATCGGATAACGCGCACCGGTCTTCTTCGCCAACTGCAGCGCGAGTTCCGGCTGGGGGTCGGTGTAGTCGATGCCGATGACCGGCACCTCGAAGCCGAACTGTTCATAGAACTTCTGCAGTACCGGCATCTCCTTGCGGCACGGACCGCAGAACTGTGCCCACAGATTGATGATCAGCGGTCCACGGAGTCGGGCGAGGTTGACCGACCGGCCGCCCCCGAGACAGGGGACGACCGCGTCGGGAAGGACGTTATGGACCAACTCCGCATCCGCGATCGGGCACGCCTCGATGCCGGCGTCCTTCTTGATCGCCCTCAGTGCCGGGGTGTCCACGTCGATCTTCGGGCTCGTGAGGGTTGGCCCGGTCGACGCGCAGCCCGACAGGATCAACAGGGCGAGCATGGTCGCGCACAGGGCCCTCCTCATGCCGGACCTTGCGTCTTCACGAGTTTCGCAGCGACCTCGGGGTCGGTCGGACCCTCGCCGTACGACGGGCACCAACGGGCGATCGTGCAGGCGCCACAGGCCGGCTTCTTCGCGTGGCAGACGCGGCGGCCGTGCCAGACGAGGTGGTGGCTGAGCATGGTCCAGTCCTTACGCGGGAAGAGCGCGCCGACCGCGAACTCGGCCTTGACCGGGTCGGTCTCCTCCGTCCAGCCCAGCCGACGGCTCAGCCGGCCGAAGTGGGTGTCAACGGTGATCCCCGGGATGTCGAAGGCGTTGCCGAGCACGACGTTGGCGGTCTTGCGACCGACGCCCGGCAGCGTGACCAGGTCCTCCAACCGCGGCGGCACCTCCCCGTCGTACCGCTCCACAAGGGCGGCGCTGAGCTTGAGCAGCGCCTCGGTCTTCTGCCGGAAGAAGCCGAGCGGACCGACGATTCGCTCGAGATCCTCGCGTGGGGCTGCAGCCATCGCCGCCGGGTCGGGGTAGGCCGCGAACAACGTCGGCCGGACGGCGTTGACGCGCCGGTCGGTCGTCTGGGCGCTGAGCACGGTGACGACCAGGAGCTGGAAGGGGCCGTCGAAGTCGAGCTCGCACTTCGCATCCGGGTAGGTATCGGCGAGCACCCGGTCGATCTTGCGGGCACGACGTACCAACGCGGTGTCGGGGGCCTGGACCGGCGCCGGCGCCGCCTTCTTCGCTGCCACGCGGCAAGCGTACGCGGGCGCGTCGCTGCCCCGTACGGGGCCGAAGTGACGTGGGATGCCCTGACGGGGGACACTGTGACCTGCAACACTGGCTTCGGCCCACCGGGGCCGACCTGTTCGTGCTTGAAAGGAACACCCGTGGACAACGACGTACTCCGGCAGGCGCCGCTCTTCAGCGCGCTCGACGACGAGGCCGCCGCAGCGCTGCGCTCGTCGATGAGTGAGACCCGGCTGCGTCGCGGCGAGGTGCTCTTCCGCG
>DASVMH010000228.1:0-8168 GCA_036384455.1 Marmoricola sp.
GGCGCATGAAGAACTGCCCGCCCAGCCCGACGATGGCCTGCTCGGGCGTGCCGTGGCCGTAGTGCGCGTAGCGGCGGCGGTAGAGCTGCACCATGCGCTGGGTGTGCGACGCGGGCCAGAAGATGTGGTTGGAGAAGAACCCGTCGCCGTAGTACGCCGCCTGCTCGGCGATCTCGGGACTGCGGATCGAGCCGTGCCACACGAAGGGTGCGACGCCGTCGAGGGGCCTCGGGGTCGAGGTGAAGCCCTGCAGCGGCGTACGGAACCTACCCTCCCAGTCCACGTCCTCCTCGCGCCACAACCGGTGCAGCAGCGCGTAGTTCTCGACCGCGAGCGCGATCCCGTCACGGATGTCCTTGCCGAACCACGGATAGACCGGGCCGGTGTTGCCGCGGCCGAGCATCAGGTCCATCCGGCCGTCGGAGAGGTGCTGGAGTTGCGCGTAGTCCTCCGCGATGCGCACGGGGTCGGTCGTGGTGATCAGCGTGGTGCTGGTCGAGAGCACGATCCGCTCGGTCTGCGCGGCGATGTAGGCCAGCGTGGTCGTCGGCGAGGACGCGGCGAACGGTGGGTTGTGGTGCTGACCCAGCGCGACCACGTCGAGGCCGACGTCCTCGGCGTGCTTGGCGATCGTGACGGTGTCCTTGATGCGCTCGTGCTCGGTCTGCACGTGACCCGTCGTCGGGTCCGTGCTCACGTCACCGACGCTGAAGATCCCGATCTGCATGACTGCCTCCGTCTCGGTTGTTGATCTTTCAACCAAGTGCGAGGGCGGAAGATTCCCGGCTCACGCCTCCTTGATCCCGTACCGCTCCCAGAAACGCTTGAGGGGCCCGGGGGCGTACCAGTTCCACCCGCCGAGGAGCTTCATCGTGGCGGGCACCAGCAGCGCGCGTACGACGGTGGCGTCGACGAGCAGGGCGACCAGCATGCCGACGCCGATCATCTTCATGAAGACCACGCCGGACATCGAGAACGCTCCGATCACCACGGCGAGCAGGAGCGCGGCGCTGGTGATGATCCGGCCGGTCTTCTGCACACCTGCGGCGACCGCGATCGCGTTGCGTTCGCCGGGGGCGAGCCCCGAGCCTGCGTCCCGATCCCACTGCTCGCGCACCCGGCTGAGCAGGAACACCTCGTAGTCCATGGACAGCCCGACGAGGATCGCGAGCATGAAGATCGGCTGGGTCATGTCGAGGAAGCCCGCCGATGAGTAGTCGAGCAGTCCCTGGAGGTGGCCGTCGGCGAAGATCCAGGTGATCACGCCGAACGACGCGCTGATCGAGAACAGGTTCATGATCACCGCCTTGACCGGCAGCACCACCGAGCCGAACGCGAGGAAGAGCAGCATCAGCATCACCGCGACGATGATCAGCGCCATCCAGGGCAGGTGGTGCATCAGCGAGGTCCCGAGATCGACGGTGTCGGCGGCCATCCCGCCGATGAGCACGTGCTCCCCGGACGGTCCGGCGACGCTGCGCAGGTCTCGGACCACCTGCTGGGAGGCTTGCGTCTGCGAGTTCCCCGGCCAGGAGGCGCGCAACAACGTGACCCCGTCCTGCTGGTCCACCGGTTGCACGGAGACCGGTGCCGCAGCCTCAAGGTCGTGCTCGTACGCCGCGATCGCGGCCCTGTCCGTGCCGTTCACCAAGATGTTGGCGGTCGACTTCTCGCCGCCGAACTCCTGGGCGAGCTTGACCGAGGCGACGTGGGCCGGAGCGTCCGGCGGCAGCACGCGGTAGTCGACCGATCCCCATTTCACCCCGAGGAACGGGCTCGCGATCGCGAGCAGCCCCACGACGATGACGAGCGCGACGGCGATCGGGTGCCGCATCACGCCGTGGGCGAGGCGTGCCCAGGCGCCGTGGTCGCTGTCGACACCGACCGCCCGACCGCGCCGCCAGGGCATCCGGCCGGCATCGATGCGGCGCCCGAGCAGCAACAGGATCGCCGGCAGCACCGTCAGCGCGGAGACGATCGCGACCACGACCGCGGCGATGCCGCCGTACCCGAGGGAACGCAGGAAGTTCTGCGGGAAGATCAACAACGACGACATCGCCGCCGCGACGGTGAGGCCCGAGAACATGACGGTGCGGCCGGCGGTGTCGAGCGCCGTCCGGATCGCCTGCGCGGGCGCGCCCTTGTCGTCGGTCGGCAGCTTGGCCAACTCCTCGCGGTAGCGACTGATCACGAACAGCGAGTAGTCGATCGCCAGGCCCATGCCGAGCAGCGAGATGACATTGAGGGAGAACACCGAGACCTCGGTGAACGTCGTCAGCAGGCGTACGACGGCAAGGCCGCCCACGACGGCGGTCAATCCGACGAGACCCGGCATCAGGGCGGCCACGACACTGCCGAAGATCAGGAGGGAGAGGAGCACGACGAACGGTGTCGAGATCAGCTCGGCGTGCTCGAGATCGGAGCTGACCGTCTCGTTGACACCCGTGTAGACCGCCCACTGTCCGCCGATGTCGACCTGCAGGCCGGCGGACCGGGCACCGTCCTTGAGCGCCGGCACCACCTTGTCGGCCATGTCCGACATGGCGTTCTGATCCTTGCCGGTCAGGGAGATCAACACCTGGGTGGCGTGCTTGTCGGTGCTGACCAGCCCGGCGTCCTTGGTGTTCCAGTAGGTCAGCACCGAGGTCGTGGTGCCCCTGGGGATCTTCGCGAGCGCCTGCCGGACCTCCTGACGGAACTCCGGGTCGGCCACGGTGTGGTCCGTGCTGCGATAGAGCGCGATCAGGTCGACGTTCTTGTTGCCGAACAGTGCCTGCTCATGGGCGAGTTCCTTGGCTGCCTGGCTCGAGGGATCGTCGAAGCCCCCGTTGCCGAGGTGGCCGAACACGCCGCCGCCGATCCCGAGCCCGTACGCCACGGCGGCGATGAACAGCACGCCACCGATGACGAGCACGGTATGGGCGCGATGGATGAGGACCTCGGTCCAACGTGCGAGCATGACGGCCTCCTGCGGTTAACAGCGTTAACTCTAACCGAAGATAGTTAACGGTGTAAACTCTTTGAGAACCTCTGACAGGAGCGTCGATGCCGACCCGAGCCCAGACCCGCGCCGCGACCCAGGAGCGGATCGTGGCCGCCGCTCGATCGCTGGTGACCGCCGGGAACGAGTTGACCCTGCGTGCGGTCGCCCGCGAGCTCGACATGACCGCACCTGCGCTCTATCGCTACGCCGCCAGCCACCAGGACCTGGTCAAGATGGTCGCGCTGGCCATCGATGCCGACGTCGCCGAGCGGGTCGCGGGTGCCGCGGCCGCCCACCCCGCCGAAGACCCCGCAGCCCGGCTCATCGCCGCAGCGGTCGAGTTCCGCACCTGGGCGTTGGGCAACCGGGCCGAGTTCGCGCTGGTGTTCACCAATGTCGACGTCGAATGCATCAGCGACCTCACCGCCACGGCCTCGACCGGGATGCGGTTCTCCGAGCTGCTCTTCGCTCTGTGGCAGCAGGTGCAGTTCCCGATCCCCGCGCTCTCCGACCTCGACCCGCAGCTGGCCGAGATCATGCGCGACCCGCAGGTCCCCGCCGATCTCACCGACGTCCCCGAGGACATGCGCGGCCTGGTCTGGGTGCTCGAGCGCGCCTGGTCACGGCTCTACGGCACCGTCACCCTCGAGACCTTCGGTCACATCGATCCCCGCGTGGTCGCGCAGGGCCATCTCTTCCGCGCCATGGTCAACGACCAGGCCGGTCCGCTCGGACTCGAACCCGACCTCCCGCGCCTGACGGCTCTCCTCGACGAGCTGCTCTGAGCCTGCGTCACCGGTCACTACCGGGCAATTGCGGGGTTGTGACGCCGATTTCTCTCAAACACCCGTCACAACTCGACAATTGCCCGAAAGACGCGAGCACCCGACCGCCGATGGTGCTACCTGGCTTGCCACAGGCCCATCAGGTTGCCCTCGACGTCCTTGAAGTACGCGGCGTACCCGTAGTCCCCGACCTCCTGGCGGCCGAGGACGGCCATCCCGCCGAGCTCCTCGATCCGGGCGAGCGCGGCCTCGATGTCGTCGACGTCGATGGTGATCACCGGGCGGTCGGTGGGCGATTCGCGCTTGAGCATGCCGCCACCGACGTACCCCTTCTCCGCCGGATATCCGGAGTCGTCGACGGGCCCGGTCTGCACGATGTCGTAGCGGGCCTCGGGATAGGAGTTGATCGTCCAGCCGAAGGCGTCGCGATAGAACGCGCGGGCACGATCGGCGTCGTCATAGGGGATCTCGAAGTGCACCACGCGTCCGGTCATGGGAGTCAGGGTAGCCCGCAGCCCACCACCTAGGGTTGCCCCCATGGATCCCGCACTGCGTACGCCCGCCAACCGCGTCAGCCCGCGGGCCCGGCTCGGCTGGGCGTTGATCGCCATCGCGCAGGCGCTCGTGCCGGTCGTGGTGCTGGTGCTGCTCGTGACCGTGTGGAACGTCTTCTCGATGCCCTTGTGGGGTTGGGTCGCGATCGGGGTCGCCGCCCTGGCGTACGTCGTGGTCATGCCCGGCATCCGTTATCAGGTGCACCGCTGGGAGACGACCGAACAGGCCGTGTTCACCCAGTCGGGCTGGATCACCCGCGAGCGCCGGGTCGCCCCTCTGGCGCGCGTACAGACCGTGGACTTCGAGCAGGGCATCGTCTCCCGGCTCCTGGGGCTGACGACGGTCACCGTGACGACGGCGTCCGCGGCCGGCCCCGTACGCATCGAGGGCCTGGACCGCATCGTCGCCGGCAGACTCGTCGCCGACCTCTCCGCGAGCGCCGCTGCTGAGACCGGGGACGCGACGTGAGTGACGCCGAGCCGCAGTATCCGGCCGACGAGGACGCACTCGGGCGCGATGCGGACTGGCGACGGCTCGACCCTCGGATGCTGTTGGTCCACCCGGTCAACGAGGTGGTCCGCTTCCTGCCCGCGTTGGTCGCGGTGTTCGTCCTCGGCTCGCACTCGGGCGGTGACACCTGGTGGCACCTCCTCGCGGTAGCGATCCCGGTGGCCCTCGGCCTGCTCCGCTTCGTCACCACGCGGTTCCGGATCACGTCGGCCCAGATCGAGTTGAGCCGCGGGCTGATCTCACGCAACGTCCTCACGGCACGGCTCGATCGGGTGCGTACCGTCGAGCTGACCTCGTCGCCGATCCACCGGCTGCTCGGCCTCGCGAAGGTGCAGGTCGGCACGGGATCGGCGAAGAAGGGCGGCGATGAGAAGTTCGCGCTCGACTCACTCGGGGTGGACGAGGCCCGGTCGCTGCGCCATGCCCTGCTCCACCGCGCCGCGGCGGTCGAGGCCTCCGTCGACGCCCCCGAGACGACGACGGTGGCCGCCCCTGTGGACGAGCGTCTGGTCGCCTTCGACCCCGCCTGGATCCGCTTCGCACCGCTCACCACCGGCGGCCTGCTGATCGCGATCGGCGCGCTCGCGGCCGGCAATCAGTTCATCAGCACGGCCGTCGACCGGCTCTCGCACCGGATCGACCTGGGCGAGCCCCGCCATCTCGGCCTGACGATCGCCGCGGCGGTGGTGGGCTTCGTCGTGGTGATCTCGGTGCTCTCGATCGTCGGCTACGTCCTCACCAACTGGGGCTTCACCCTGACCCGAGATGTGGCCGGCCGGAGCGTACATGTCCGCAAGGGGCTGCTCACCACCCGCGAGACCAGCCTCGAGCTCGAGCGGATCCGCGGTCTGGACATCCATGAGCCGCTCGGCCTCAGACTCGCGCGCGGAGCACGACTCGCGGCGATCGTGACCGGGCTGTCGAAGAAGGAGGCCGGCAGCACATCGCTCGTCCCGGCTGCGCCGGCGGCCGTCGTCGCCACCACCGCTGCCGAGCTTCTCCACGAGGAGCTCCCACTCACCGTGGCTCTCGAGTCGCATGGCCCCCGCGCCACCCGCCGTCGCTTCTCACGGGCGCTCGGCGTCGCGGCCGTGGTCGCCGGGGTCTGGGCGGTCGTCGTGGTGGCGACCGGCTGGCCCGCGCCCGCGTACGCTTTCGCCGCCGTACCGCTGCTCCTCGCCCTCCCGCTCGCCGCCGACCGCGCCCGCAGGCTCGGGCACGCGCTGACACCGCGATTCCTGGTCACCCGGGCGCACTGTTTCCACGGTCGTCGCGTGGTCCTCGAGCGTGAGGGCATCATCGGTTGGAACCTCACCCAGACCTGGTTCCAACGGCGTGCGGGCCTGGTGACGCTGACCGCTACGACCGCCGCGGGCAAGCAGGGTTACGCGTTGATGGACGTGCCGGAGGCGCAGGCGGTCGCTCTCGCCGACTCGGCCACGCCGGGGATGCTGACCGACTTCTTGGCGGAGAGCGTCAGATGAGGCGCCGATAGATCGGCATCGGCGCGTACTTCATCACGACGCTCATCGGCGCCCACGGCAGCGGCGGTACGCATGCGGACGCGACCCGCTTCTCGATCGCGGCCACCATCGCCCGCACCCCCTTCTCGGTCGAGGCCATCATGGGCGTCCGCTGCGCGACCTTGGCGTTCATCTCCGAGGCGATGTAACCCGGATAGAGCACGGTGACGTCGATCGGCTTGCCGTGGAACTCCGTCCGCAGGCCCTCGGCCAGGTGGGCGACCCCGGCCTTGGTGGCGGCGTACGTCGTGAGGTTCTTCGGCAGCCCCCGGATGGCCGACATCGAACTGATCATCACGAAGTGACCCGAGCCCTGCGCCCGGAAGATCTCCATCGCCGCCTCGCTCTGCGCGAGTGCGGCGACGAAGTTCGTCATCGCGGTCTGCCGGTTGGCGTCGTAGCGCCCGGTCCCGATCGGCTGGCCCTTGCCCAGGCCCGCGTTGACGATGACCCGCTCGATGGTGCCGAACTCCTGCTGGAACTCCCCGAACACCTCGAAGACACGGTCGTCGTCGGTCACGTCGAGCGTCTTGATCTCGATGCGCCGCTCCGGATGCGCCTGCAGGATCTCGCGCTTGAGGTCGACCAGATTGTCCAACCGGCGCGCGCACAGACCCAGGTCGTACCCCAGCGTCGCGAACTGCCGCGCCATCTCCGCACCCAACCCCGAGCTCGCCCCCGTGATCAGGATCGTCTCCGCCTTCTCCGCCATGCCCCGCAGTCTCCCCCAGCCCGCCGAGACCCCAAAACTCTGACGCAAAATCGTGCTGAGACCCCAAAACTCTGACGCTCAGATGCACCGAGTCCAAAACGTGGCCGCGTCTTTTTGGACTCGGCGCGTTTGAGCGTGATTCTTTTGGGGTCTCGGCGCAAAAACCCGTCAGAGTTTTGGGGTCTCAGCGGTAGGAGATGAGTTCGGAGGCGCCTTCGAGGTGGGTGTGCTCGTTGAAACTCACCATGGAGACGCCGCGGCGGCCGCTGACGAGGTGGGTGACGCCGGTGTTGGCGCAGACCCGGTTGAGGCGGTTCCACAGGCCCTGTCGTGCGGGCATGTCGTCGGCGAGGAGTGCGGCCACCGCCCACGCGATGGCGCCGCCGGAGGTGAACACAGCAGTGGTCCCACTGCGCGCCGCGACCCTCGTCAGGGCGCCGGCGACCCGGTCGGTGAAGGCGACGAACGACTCGTCATAGTCGTCGTGGTCACCGGCGAGCCACCGCTGGCACGCGACCTCGAACCACTCCTGGAAGATCCGCGGATCGGAGTCGGCCCCCTCAGGGGCGGGCACCCGCGCGAGCATCATCAGGTGGTCGAACTCGTCCCAGCCGGGATCGACCTCATCGGCGACGAGCCCGGCGGCCTCGCAGGTCTCCCGGTGCCGGCGCATGCCACCGATCACGACACTGTCCGGGGTCAGACCCCGGTGTCGCCAGATCTCCCCGAGCGCGGCCGCCTGCTGGTGGCCGAGCGGTGAGAGCACGTCGTAGTCGTCGGCACCCCACGAGGCCTGCCCGTGCCGGACCAGCAGCAGTCGGCCCACCTCAGATCTCCCCGGCGATGATCGCCTCGCAGCGCGTCTGGAGGTGGTTGGCCGCCGGCCCGAAGATCGCGTACGCCTCGTTGTGCGTCTGACCGTGGAAGTAGCGGTAGTAGATCTGCTGCGCGATCACGCCGAGCCGGAAGAGGCCGTACACCTCGTAGAAGCGCCACCGTTCGGGAGTGACGGCGTAGCCCGTCCGCGACGTGTAGTACGCAACGACCTCGGCGCGGGTGAGCATCCCGGGCATGTTGGTCGGTTGACGTCGGAAGAGCCG
>DASVMH010000229.1:0-7685 GCA_036384455.1 Marmoricola sp.
GCTGCTCAAGCAGCCGCAGTACTCGCCCTACCCGCTGCCGGAGATGACCCTCTCGCTGTGGCTGGGCACCACCGGTCGCCTCGACGCCGTGCCGACCGACGACGTGCTCCGCTTCGAGCAGGAGTTCCTCGACTACGTCCGGCACCACGACAAGGCGCTGATGGACTCCATCGCGGAGACGCTGAAGTTCGACGACGATCAAGAGGCCAAGGCGACCGCGGACTACGAGTCGTTCCTCGGGCAGTTCGAGACCTCCGAGGGCAAGTCGATCAAGGTGGGCCACGAGGCCGAGGTCGAGCCGACCACCGACGAGGAGCTCGGCCAGGAGACCATCGTCAAGCAGAAGCGGGGCTGATCCATCCATGGCTGTATCGCTGCGTGAGTACCGCGCGCGGATCAAGTCGACGGAGTCGATGAAGAAGATCACGCGCGCCATGGAGCTCATCGCTGCGTCCCGCATCATCAAGGCGCAGCAGCGGGCCCAACAGGCCGCGCCGTACGCGCGCGAGCTGTCCCGTGCGGTTTCAGCGGTGGCGACGTACTCCAACGTCGCCCACGCCCTGACCACCGAGGTGGACCAGCCCGATCGGGCCGCCGTGCTGATCGTGACCAGCGACCGCGGACTCGCGGGCGCGTACTCCTCCAACGTCATCAAGGAGGCCGAGCGGCTCGCCGAGCGGCTCCGTGGCGAGGGCAAGGAGGTCGTGTCCTACATCTCCGGCCGCAAGGGGGAGGCGTACTACCGCTTCCGCGACCGGCCGATCGCGCAGGCGTGGACCGGGTTCTCCGACCAGCCGAGCTACGACAACGCCAAGGAGATCGGCGAGGCTCTGATCGACGCCTTCATCGAGGGCACCGGCGTGGACGCCAAGGAGAGCGGCATCGCTCTCGACGCGGCGCACGGTGTCCAGGAAGTGCATCTGGTCTACACCCAGTTCAAGTCGATGCTCGTCCAGGAGCCGCACAGCGTGCGGATGCTCCCGTTGGAGGTCGTCGAGGGCGAGGAGAAGCCGGCTGCCGACGACGTGCTGCCGCTCTACGAGTTCGAGCCGTCGCCCGAGGAGGTGCTCGACGCGTTGCTGCCGAAGTACGTCGAGAGCCGGATCTTCTACGCGTTGCTGCAGGCCTCGGCCTCGGAGTTGGCTGCCCGGCAGAAGGCCATGAAGTCCGCGACCGACAACGCCGACGAGCTCATCAAGAAGTTCACCCGAATCGCCAACCAGGCCCGCCAGGCCGGCATTACCCAGGAAATCAGCGAGATCGTCGGAGGCGTGAACGCGCTTGCCGACGCCACCGCGGGGAGTGAGTGAGAGACATGACTGCGACCATCGAAGAGACCAAGGCAGCCGGCTCGGCCAGCACCGGACGCATCGCGCGGGTGATCGGCCCGGTCGTGGACGTAGAGTTCCCGACCGACTCGATGCCGGAGATCTACAACAAGCTCGAGACCGAGGTCACCCTCGGCGACGAGACCTTCAAGCTGCCGCTGGAGGTGGCCCAGCACATCGGTGACGGCATGGTCCGTGCGATCTCGCTGAAGCCGACCGACGGTCTGGTGCGCGGCGCACAGGTGAGCAACACCGGCGGGCCGATCTCGGTGCCGGTCGGCGACATCACTCTCGGTCACGTGTTCAACGCGACCGGCGACGTGCTCAACCTCGAGCCCGGCGAGACCCTCGAGGTCAACGAGCGCTGGGGCATCCACCGCAAGGCGCCCGCCTTCGACCAGCTCGAGTCCAAGACCCAGATGTTCGAGACCGGCATCAAGGTCATCGACCTGCTCACCCCGTACGTCCAGGGCGGCAAGATCGGCCTCTTCGGTGGTGCCGGCGTGGGCAAGACGGTGCTCATCCAGGAGATGATCGCCCGTGTGGCCCGCGACCACGGTGGTGTGTCGGTGTTCGCCGGCGTCGGCGAGCGCACCCGTGAGGGCAACGACCTCATGGTCGAGATGGAGGAGGCCGGCGTTCTGGGCCAGACCGCCCTCGTCTTCGGCCAGATGGACGAGCCGCCGGGCACGCGTCTCCGTGTCGCGCTGTCCGCGCTGACCATGGCGGAGTACTTCCGCGATGTGCAGAAGCAGGACGTGCTGCTGTTCATCGACAACATCTTCCGGTTCACCCAGGCCGGCTCGGAGGTGTCGACCCTGCTGGGCCGGATGCCCTCCGCGGTGGGCTACCAGCCCAACCTGGCCGACGAGATGGGCGTGCTGCAGGAGCGGATCACCTCGACGCGTGGTCACTCGATCACCTCGATGCAGGCGATCTACGTGCCGGCTGACGACTACACCGACCCGGCGCCGGCCACGACGTTCGCGCACCTCGACGCGACCACCGAGCTCAGCCGTGAGATCGCCTCGCTCGGTATCTACCCCGCGGTGGACCCGCTGACGTCGACCTCGCGGATCCTGGACGCGCAGTACATCGGTCAGGACCACTACGACTGCGCGATCCGGATCAAGCAGATCCTGCAGCGCAACAAGGAGCTCCAGGACATCATCGCGATCCTCGGTGTCGACGAGCTCTCCGAAGAGGACAAGATCATCGTGTCCCGCGCCCGTCGCATCCAGCGGTTCCTGTCGCAGAACACCTACGTCGCCAAGCAGTTCACCGGCATCGAGGGTTCGACGGTCTCCGTCGGGGACACGATCGAGGCGTTCAACAAGATCGCGGACGGCGAGTACGACCACGTCGCCGAGCAGGCGTTCTTCATGTGCGGCGGTCTCGATGACGTCGAGCAGAAGTGGGCCGAGATCCAGAAGAGCCTCTGACATGGCGAAGACGATGCAGGTGGCGCTCGTCGCGGCCGACCGCGAGGTCTGGTCCGGCGAGGCCACCGTCGTGAACGCCAGCACGGTGCACGGGGACATCGGCGTGATGGCCGACCACACCCCCGTCCTCTCCGTGTTGGCGCCGGGCCAGGTCGACGTACGCACGGCAGATGACGGCCACTGGGTCGCGGCGATCGACGGAGGGTTCATCTCGGTCGCCAACAACCAGGTGCGGCTGTTGTGCGAACATGCCGAGATCTCGCACGAGAGCGACTTCGATGAGGCCAAGCGCCTCCTCGAGGCGAAGACGAAGGCAGCCGAAGAGGGCGAATAGCCCCATGGAGGGGAGGGGTCGATGGCGGTATGGCGTTGGCTGATCGATTCAGCCGGTGTCGTGCTGCTCGCCGTCCTGCTGTACGGCCTGCTCCTGATCATCCGTCGGCGGTGGCTCGCTCGTAGCGGCGGCACGTTCGAGTTGAGCGTGCGTACGCGACCGACCGACAGCGGTCGCGGTTGGATCCTCGGCGTCGGCCGCTACGAGGCCGATGCGCTGGAATGGTTCCGGGTCTTCAGCCTGTGGCCGCGTCCGAAACGTCGTTACCGCCGTGACCAGGTCAGCTTCCGCGGTCAGCGTGCCCCGACCGAGTCCGAGTCGTACGCCCTGTACGCCGGCCACGTGGTCGTCGTCTGTTCGACGGCGACCGGCGACCTCGAACTGGCGATGAGCCCGGACTCGTTGACCGGGTTCCAGTCATGGCTGGAGGCGGCGCCGCCGAGCGACCCCGCACTCGGACGATGACGCGGACGCGATGAAGACTGCGCGCACCGCGCGGAATGCCCTCCTGCTCACCTTCGGCGCCAACGGCTTCGCCTTCGCATCGTGGGCCTCGCGGATTCCCGACGTACGACACGCGCTGGCCCTCTCCGATCCCCAGCTGGGGCTGCTGCTCCTGACGGCGAGCATCGGCTCGGTCACGGCGCTGCCGGCCACCGGGCCGATGGTGCACCGGCTCGGCGTCGCGAGAGTGGTGGCGATCGGGGTGACCCTCGTAGTGGCTGCGCAGGTGGGCATCGCGGTCGGTGTCGCTTCGGGATCGGCGGTGCTCACCGGCGGGTTCTTGTTCGCGTACGGCGCCGGCACCTCGATCTGGGATGTCGCGATGAATGTCGAGGGCGCCGAGGTGGAGCGCCGGCTGGGCCGCCCGATCATGCCGCGCTTCCACGCGGCGTTCAGTCTGGGCACGGTCGTCGGCGCGCTCGTCGGGGCACTCATGTCACACCTGTCGCCGAACCTCGCCTGGCACCTTCCCTTCGTCGCAGTCGCGGTGCTGGTCTCCTGGCGGGTGACCAGGGGCTCGTTCCTTCCGGCCGCCGAGGACCGGGAGGAGTCGTCGGGGTCGGCCCGAGCCTGGCGCGAGCGCCGCACTCTGCTGATCGGACTGGTGGTGCTCGCGATGGCACTGACCGAGGGGGTGGCCAATGACTGGCTCGCGGTCGCGCTGCGCGACGGCTACCACGTCGTACGCCCGGTAGCGGTCCTCGGCTTCGCGCTCTTCGTCGCTTCGATGACGCTCGGGCGCGTCCTCGGGCCGGTCGTGCTGACGAGGTTCGGCCGGGTCAGGGTGCTCTTCGCGACGATCGGGGCCGCCGCGGTCGGCGTCACGATGGTCGTCGCGGGTGGCACCGCCTGGGTGTGGGTGCCCGGCATCGTCCTCTGGGGTGTCGGTGCCTCCCTCGGCTTCCCCGTCGGGATGAGTGCCGCTGCCGACGACCCCGCCCGGGCGGCCGCCCGGGTGAGCGTGGTGTCGACCATCGGCTACACCGCGTTCTTCGTCGGCCCGCCCGCCATCGGCGCCCTCGCGGGCCACGTGGGCACCCTGGACGCGCTCGTCCTCCTCCTGGCCGTCCTCGCCCCCGCGTGCGCGGTGGTGCCTGCTACCGCTCCCCGCGCTCCCCGCCCGTCGTCTGGTCGGCTCACGCGGACCCGCTCGTTCCTCGCTCTCCGCGCTCACCTCCGGGCACCCAGAGCACATCCCCGTTCGCCCGGTTCGCGTACCGGGCGAGGATGAAGACGAGGTCGCTGAGGCGGTTGAGGTAGGTGATCGCGAGCGTGTTCATCGTCTCGCCGTGCTGTTCGTACGCGCTCCAGGCGGCGCGTTCGGCGCGACGGATCACCGTACGGGCGACGTGGAGGTGGGCGGCGGACGAGGTGCCGCCGTTGAGGATGAACGAGCGCAGTTTCGGCAGGTCCTCGTTGTAGTGGTCGCACCAGCCCTCGAGCCGGTCGATGTAGTCCTGGGTGATCCGCAGGGGGGGGTACTCCGGGTCGGGCACCACCGGGGTGCACAGGTCGGCCCCGACGTCGAAGAGATCGTTCTGCACGTGGGTGAGCACCGCGACGACGTCGTCATCGAGACCACCGCCGGCGATCGCGACCCCCACGTGTGCGTTCGCCTCGTCGACATCGGCGTACGCGTGCAGTCGCAGATCGTTCTTCGAGGTCTCGCTCATGTCGCCGAGGCGGGTGCGGCCACCGTCACCGGTGCGGGTGTAGATGCGCGTCAGATTGACCATGCCACCAGACTAGGCAACGCTGCCCCGGTGCCTGCCTCCCGGATCGTGATCAACGGCGTGACCGGGTCGGGCAAGTCCACCCTCGCCGGTCGCGTCGCGGACCGGCTGCAGATCCCGTGCATCCGCAGTGACGAGATCTACTGGCTGCCGGGCTGGCAGCAGCGTCCGTTGGCGGAGCGCACCCGCCGCTACGAGGAGATCGCGGCGCAGGACGCGTGGGTCGTCGATTCGTTGCCGACTTCGGGCCGTACGGCGCTGCTCGCGCGCGCCGACCTGGTGGTGGCCCTGGACCTGCCGCGCCATGTGTCGCTGCGGCGGTTGATCCGCCGTACGGCTCGCCGCATCGTGACGCGCGAGGAGATCTGCAACGGCAACACCGAGACGCTCCGCAACGTGTTCGGGCGCGAGTCGATCATCGTGTGGCACTTCAGGTCGTTCGCCGCCAATCGCCGCGACTTCCATCAACTGGGCGCCGATCCGACCGCGCCCCCGTTGGTCGTGCTGCGCTCGGCGACGGAGGTCGAGCGCTGGCTCGCCGCCATCGACGGGCCGTGACCGGCAGCTTGTCGCAACCCCTAGTCTTGCCCGCGTGGACGTCTTCCGCATCGTGGCGAACGGGCCGCTGAGCGCGCCCCTGGAGGGGGAGGTCGCGGTCGCCGGAGCGAAGAATTCGGCGCTGAAGCTGATGGCGGCGACGCTGCTCGCACCCGGGGCGAGCAGCATCGACAACGTGCCGGAGATCCTCGACATCGAGGCGATGGCGCAGTTGCTGGACCGGCTGGGCTGCACGGTCGCGACGGCTGGGGGGCGCGTCGACGTGGATGTGCCGGAGCACCCGGAACCGGTGGCGCCGTACGAGTTGGTCCGACGGTTGCGCGCGAGCATCTGCGTCCTCGGCCCGTTGTTGGCCCGCTGCGGGCGAGCCAGCGTCGCGCTCCCCGGGGGGGATGCGATCGGCTCGCGCGGACTGCACATGCACATCTCCGGCCTGGAGGATCTGGGTGCCACCGTGCGCATCGAGCACGGCCAGGTGGTGGCAGAGGCACCGCACGGCCTGACCGGCGCCCACATCGCGTTCGACTTCCCCAGCGTCGGGGCGACCGAGAACGTCTTGATGGCCGCCGTGCTCGCCGAGGGCACCACCGTCATCGACAACGTCGCCCGCGAGCCCGAGATCGCCGATCTGTGCCAGATGCTGGTCTCGATGGGCGCTCGCATCGACGGCGGCGGCACCAGCACGCTGGTCATCGACGGCGTCCCCGAGCTCCGCCCCACGGCACACGTCACCATCGGCGACCGGATCGTGGCCGGCACCTGGGCCTTCGCGACCGCGATCGCGGGTGGGAGCGTCCACGTGACCGGCCTCGATCACCGGCACCTCGACATCGTGTTGGACAAGCTGAGCGGGTCCGGAGCCCTGGTCGCGCCCGACGGGGACGGCTTCGCGGTGCATGTCGACCGGCGACTCCGAGGCTTCGATCTGTCGACACTGCCGTTCCCGGGCTTCCCGACCGACCTGCAACCGTTCGCCATGGCGCTCGCCTCGGTCTCCGACGGCACCTCGATGATCACCGAGAACGTCTTCGAGGCGCGCTTCATGTTCGCCCAGGAGCTCGCTCGCCTCGGGGCAGACGTCCGCACCGACGGTCACCACGCGGTCGTACGCGGGCGGCCGGTGCTCTCGGGCGCCCCCGTCGACGCCCACGACATCCGGGCGGGCGCCGCGCTGGTGCTGGCCGGGCTGGGCGCTCAGGGCACCACCGTGGTCAGCGGCAGTCACCACATCGACCGGGGCTATCCCCGGTTCGACGAGACGCTGCGATCCCTCGGAGCCGACGTACAGCGGTCCTGAGCGCGCGACGGATAACGATTCGCCCATCTCGGGTTTCGAGGCAACCAATTCGGGCATCTGCGAGTCATAGTGGGTAGGAGCGCACCATCTCGGGGGTGGGGCGCCGCGTGAGGGGTGGGTGGAGAAGTTGGAGCTGTATCGGGACGGCGCAACATTGCACATCCTCGGCCAGGTCGACGGCCGTGGGACGGCAGACCTGCGCGATGCGATCCGCACCCAGTTGGACCTGTACGAGGGCGACGTCGTGCTCGACGTCGCCGAGGTCGAGTCGGTGGATCTGCTCGCACTGCGGACGATCGCCGTGGCCTCGCGCGAGGCGATGCTCCACGGCCAACGGGTGCTCCTGCGCGACTGCCCGCCGATGTTCCGCCGGCTGTTGCACCTGAGTCACCTGCGGGCGTTGGTGACCTATGAGAGCGAGCCGAGCTCCGCTGCGGTGTGACGCACACGCCTACGTGAGACTGCCCACGGTCCGTACCGGGCGGTAGG
>DASVMH010000230.1:0-10555 GCA_036384455.1 Marmoricola sp.
CATCGTCACCGACGACCTGCCGCGCACCCCGACCGGCAAGTTGGTCAAGGGCGAGCTGAAGAAGCGTTACGAGGCTGCGTCGTGAGCGAGCTCGTGTCGGACGTTGCTGACGGAGTCCTCACCCTGAGGCTCAACCGACCCGACCAGTTCAACGCGCTCACCGGCGAGATGACGATCGGCCTGGTCGAGGCGCTGCGCGGCGCGGTGGCACGCGACGACGTACGCGTGGTCGTGATCACCGGCACCGGCATGGCGTTCAGCGCCGGCGCCGACCTGGAGGGCGAGGACCCTGCGGCGAAGTACGACGAGCAGGCGGTCGATGCGGCGGCGATCATGGTCGACGCGGTGATCGCCTGCGACAAGCCGGTGGTGTGCGGCCTCAACGGGATCGCCGCCGGGGTGGGGATGTCGTTGGCGCTCTCCTGCGACCTGATCGTGGCGGCGGAGTCCGCGGCGCTCACGCTGGCCTTCACCAAGATCGGCCTGATGCCCGATGGCGGCGCGACCGCTACGGTCGCAGCCAGCGTCGGCCGAGCCCGGGCGATGCGGCTGGCGCTCACCTCCGACGTGATCGGCGCACACGAGGCGCTTGCCGCGGGGTTGGTCACCCATGTCCTCGCCGACGCCGACTACGAGGACGGATTGGCCAAGATCGTGCGCCGCCTCGCGGCCGGGCCGCCGCTCGCCTTCGCCGCGACCAAGAAGGCCGTCAACGCCGCCACCCTCGGTGATCTCGCCCAGGCCCATGCCCGCGAACACCGCGGCCAGCCCGCGCTCCTGCGTACCGACGACGCCACCGAGGGCATGCGCGCCTTCATCGAGAAGCGCCGGCCCGACTTCCGCGGCCGCTGAGTTGCCCCAAGATCGGTTCACTTGCGGCTGAATCGAATTCAATTGGCAGCGCGATCCGGAATTGAACCCGTTTTAGGCGGAAGTCGACCTGGATTTGATTCCGGCAGCGGCCATCTCGGCGAGGGCGGTCTCGGTGGTGTCGGGGGCGACGCCGGCGCAGAGGTCGGGGAGCAGGGTGGTGCCGAAGCCCTCGCGTACGGCGTCGAGGGCGGTGGCGCGGACGCAGTAGTCGGTGGCGATTCCGCAGACGTCGACGTCGGTGACGTCGTGCGAGCGCAGCCAGTCCGCGAGGCCGGTGCCGTCGGTGGTCGCCCCCTCGAAGCCGGAGTACGCCGCCGCGTGCTCGCCCTTGAGGAAGATCGCGTCGAACGGTTGCGGGTCGAGGTTGGGGTGGAACGCCTCGCCGTCGGTGCCGATCCGGCAGTGCACCGGCCAGGACTCCACGAAGTCGGGCTCGACCGCCCAGTGGGCCCCCGGATCACGGTGATGATCCTTGGTGGCGACGACGAGGTCGTACGAGGGGCCGCCGGCCTCCTGGTGTGACCACCGGTGCAGCAGCGAGCCGATCGCCGCAGCGACGCCGGCGCCGCCGGTGACGGGCAGGGAGCCGCCCTCGCAGAAGTCGTTCTGCACGTCGACGACGATCAGGGCACGTGCCATGGATCGAGGGTAGGACATCGGCCGTGGGCGAGCGCTCTGGTTAGATGCTCGGCGATGGGCACGGGATTCGATGGACGTGGCCGGACCTGTCTCCACGTCGGCACGCCGAAATCCGGCACCACCTACCTCCAGGAGCGGCTCCGGCTCAACGCGGCTGGGCTGGAGCAGCAGGGGGTGCACTATCCGGTGGCGCCGTCGTGGGCGCTGTCGAGCGTGGATCCGTCCTTCCGGGCGGCGCTGGACCTGCTCGGTCAGCAGTGGGGTGTCCCGGCGAGTCAGATCCGTGGGCAGTGGCGGCGCGTGTCCGGGGCCGCACGACGGCACGACGGCGTCACGGTGTTGAGCCACGAGGTTCTTGCCGGGGCCACGCCCGATGTCGTACGTCGCGCACTCGACGATCTGGCGGGGCAGGAGGTGCACGTCGTCCTCACCGTCCGCGACCTCTCCCGGACCCTCCCCGGGGCCTGGCAGGAGAGCATCAAACAGGGCCGCACGTGGACGTTCGAGCGCTTCCTGGCGAGGAGCCGGCAGGGGCGCACCTGGTTCAGTCGTGCCCTCGACCCGGTCCGTGTTCTCAGCCGTTGGGGCGAGGCACTCCCGCCCGAGCGGGTCCACGTGGTCGTCACTCCGGCCGGTGCCGCGCCGAGGGAGTTGCTGTGGGAACGGTTCGCGCAGGCAGCGGGGCTCGCGCCGTCGGCGGCACCGGTCGTCCCGACCGCGGACAACGCCTCACTCGGCGCCGCCGAGGCGCACCTGTTGCGGTTGGTCAACTGTCGGCTCGTCGACGGCCCGGCCGGTTCGGCGCATCGTGGCCCGCGGGAGCAGTTCGTCGTCAACGACGTGCTGGTGCCACGTCTGCGCAATGCCACGGTGTCGGCGGCGCCGGTGCTGCTCCCGCCCGACGCCCATGAGTGGGTGAGCACGACGACGTCGGAGTGGATCGAGTGGATCGAGACGCACGGCGTCGACGTGATCGGCGATCTCGACGAGCTTCGGCCGAAGCCCACCGACCCCTCCAGGTGGGTGGACCCTGACGGGCCGGTCGATCCTCCCGCGCGCCACGCCGCGCGGGAGATGGCGGAGATGGTCGCCGAGGCCCTCGCGCGCCCGGAGCCGCTGCGGCAACGGGTACGCAGACGGCGCGCTCGCCTGGTGGCCGAGCGCCGTCAGTAGTGTGCGCTCAACGGAATTCGACCGGCAGCGCGGGATCGCCCTTGGACAGCCGGTGTGCGCGAAGCGGGAGCTCGCCGACGCGCTCACGGTGACGCTCCCGGGCCACGTCGAGCGGCTCGCTGGAGACGATCTCGCCATCGCTGACCAGAGGTACGAGGAGGGGCCGCTCGTCCGCGGCCCACACGGGCTCCGTGCCGGGATCCCCGACCACGATCACCTCGGCTGTCGCGATGCCGTCCACGACCCGCCGCGCGGCGTACTTCCGGCCGCCGATCGACACCTTGTCGCGGCTCTTCTTCGCCACGTCGATCCAGTTTCCGCCCCCTTCGTGTGGCGGAGCGTCTTGATGCGCGACCAATTTGTAGACGAAGCCGCTCGTCGGGTGTCCGCTCCCGGTGACCAACTGGGTGCCGACGCCGTACGCATCGGCAGGTGCGGCGGCCAGCGCCGCGATTGCGTACTCGTCGAGATCGGACGTCACCACGATCCGGGTGCTCGTAGCGCCGAGCTGGTCGAGTTGCGTGCGTACCTGCCCGGCGAGTGCCACCAGGTCGCCGGAGTCGAGCCGTACGGCACCCAGGTCGGGCCCGGTGATCTCCACCGCGAGCCGGACCGCCTCGGTGACGTCGTAAGTGTCGACCAGGAGGGTGGTGCCCTCGCCGAGGGAGTGCACCTGAGCAGTGAATGCGTCGCGCTCGGAGTCGTGCAGCAGCGTGAACGAGTGCGCGCTCGTTCCCGCGGTCGGCACCCCGTAGCGACGGCCCGCCTCGAGGTTGGAGGTGGTCGCGAAGCCCGCGATGTACGCCGCGCGCGCGGCCGCGACGGCGGCCTGCTCGTGGGTGCGACGCGATCCCATCTCGATGCAGGGCCGGTCGCCCGCGGCCAGGGTCATCCGCGACGCCGCCGACGCGACGGCCGAGTCGTGGTTGAGGATCGACAACACCAGCGTCTCGAGGAGCACAGCTTCGGCGAAGCTCGCCTCGATGACCAGCACCGGCGACTGCGGGAAGTAGAGCTCGCCGTCGGGATAACCCCACACGTCGCCGCTGAAGCGGTACTCCGACAGGTAGTCGATGGTCGTCTCGTCCACGATGCCGTGCTCACGAAGGTGCGCGATCTCGGCGTCGGTGAACCGGAAATCGGCGAGGGCGTCGAGGACACGACCGGTCCCGGCCACCACGCCGTACCGTCGGCCTCCGGGGAGCCTGCGCGCGAACAGTTCGAACACCGAGCGCCGGTGTGCCGCCCCTGAGGCGAGCCCGGCCTGCAGCATGGTCAGCTCGTAGTGGTCGGTGAGCAGCGCGGTGGACGTCATGGACGCATCTTGCCCCCTATACATTGGGAGCCATGTCCACGAGCCCGGTCGAATTGGACCAGCCCGAGGTCGGGGAGGTCACCCTGACGGCGTCGCCGTGGGTGACGATCGTGTGGAACGACCCGGTCAACCTGATGTCCTACGTCACCTTCGTGTTCACCAGCTATTTCGGCTATCCGAAGAAGAAGGCCGAGAAGCTGATGCTCGAGGTCCACCACGACGGCCGTTCCGTCGTGTCGACCGGCAGCCGCGAGGAGATGGAGCGCGACGTCCAGGCGATGCACGAGTACGGCCTCTGGGCGACCCTGCAGAAGGCGGACTCGTGAAGCCGGGTTTCAACCGGCACCGGCGCTCCGGTGCCTGCGTCGCGACGTTCTCCTCGTACGAGGCCGACCTGCTGCGCTCCCTCGCGGGCCAGTTGATCGAGCTGTTGCGCAGCGAGGAGGCCGCGCCGGACACGAGTGACTCGTGGGAGGCGCAGTTCGACTTCTCGGGGCCGACCAACGAGCCCGACGATCCGGTGTTGGCCCGGTTGTTCCCCACCGCGTACCCCGAAGACGAGGAGGCCGCCGGCGAATTCCGCCGGTTCACCGAGACGGGGCTGCGTCAGGGCAAGGCCGCCTCCGCGGGACAGGTGATCGACGACCTCGAGGAGGCCGGGTTGCCGTCCGAGCCGGAGGACGGCCTGTTCATCGACGTCGAGCTCGAGCAGGCTGCCGCGGTCTCCTGGATGCGGTCGTTCACCGACATGCGGCTCGCGATCGCGACGCGCCTCGGCATCGAGGAGGACGACGAGGACTACTGGGCCTCGTTGCCCGACGACGACCCACGTGCGCAGGTGCATGACATCTACCAGTGGATCGGATATCTGCAGGAGACACTGGTCGATTCGGTCGGATAAGGCCACTGCAGTTGGCCGGCTGTTCACCGCGAGGGGGTTGCGCGCAGGCCGTCGCTCGGTGTCTGCTGGCGGGACGGAACATCCGACTCGGGAGGAGACCCCTGCAATGCCCACGCCCCGCAAACCCCGCACCCTGGTGCTCGCCGCCGTCGCCGGAGCCACCGCGCTCGGCCTGGCCATCCCCGGTGCGGCGCTCGCCCACAACGGCCACCACCGTCATCACCACGCGCGTGCGGTCCCGGCTCCGCCGGCCCATCCGACCAACGCCAACCAGATCCAGAACATCGACCAGGTCCGCACCGCCATCCCGGCGTACTACGGCGACACGACGACGACCACGCCCGACCCCGTCGACGGCACCACGATGCTGCACCAGTTCAGCAGCAAGGGCGCTTACGCGAAGCAGACCCGTCGGATCGCGCACCGCGCCACGCAGTACCTCCTCAAGCGTGCGCGTCACGCCAAGGCGCACACCCCCAAGCGCAAGCCGGCGATCCTCTTCGACGTCGACGACACCACGCTGAACACGTACAGCTACGAGGTCTACAGCAAGTTCCTCTACAACCCGACGACGAACGCGGCGTTCGTCAACGCCGGATCCGCCAAGGTCTTCCCCGCCGTTCCCGGCATGGTCCGCCTCGAGAACCGCGCAGCGAAGAAGGGCTACACCGTCTTCTTCCTCACCGGCCGGCCCGCAAGTCAGCTGAGCGGCACCGAGGCCAACCTCACCGATGCCGGCTACAAGTACGACGCGGCGAACATCTATCTGAAGGACCAGACGAAGCCGTGGCTCGCCTCGTGTGCTCCCGACTGCACGACCATCCAGTACAAGTCCCTGACCCGGAAGTACATCCAGTCGCAGGGCTACCGCATCGTCGGCAACTTCGGTGACCAGTTCTCCGACCTCAAGGGTGGATACGCCGTGCGGCGGTTCAAGCTGCCCAACCCGATGTATTTCCTGCCGTAACAGCACCCCCCTTCGTGAGACCCGGTCCGGTGACGGACCGGGTCTCACCTAACCTTGGGGGGTGCTCACCATCCCTCAAGATCTTGTCGACGAGATCGTCGCGCACGCGAAGCGCGACCATCCCGACGAGGCGTGCGGCATCGTCGCCGGGCCGGAGGGGAGCGACCGTCCGGAGCGGTTCGTGCCGATGATCAATGCGGCCGGCAGCCCGACGTTCTACGAATTCGACTCCACCGAGCTGCTCGAGCTCTACAAGGAGCTCTGGGACCGCGACGAGGAACCGGTGGTGATCTACCACTCCCACACGGCCACGGAGGCCTACCCCAGCCGTACCGACATCGGGCTCGCGAACGAGCCCGGCGCCCACTATGTGTTGGTTTCCACACGCGAGCACGGGAATAGCGACGGGCCCGTGGAGTTCAGGTCATACAGAATCATCGACGGCGAGGTGACCGAGGAAGAGGTCGTCGCCGTCACCCCGAAGACAACCGGCAGTTGAGAGCGAGCGAGCACGTCATGGCGATCGAGGTCCGAATCCCCACCATCCTGCGCACCTACACCGGTGGCGAGAAGGCCGTCTCCGCACAGGGCGACACGTTGTCCGCGCTCATCGATGCCCTCGAGGCCGACCACGCCGGCATCAAGGACCGACTGATCGAGGACGGCAAAGAAGGACAGGCCGAGCTTCGACGATTTATCAATGTCTACGTCAACGACGAGGACGTCCGCTTCACCGGATCTCTGGAGACCCCCCTCAGCGACGGCGACCAGGTCGTGATCCTGCCTGCGGTCGCCGGGGGCGCCTGAGCGGAGCGAAGATGCGGTTCGACAGCCTGATCGACACCGTCGGCGGCACCCCGCTGGTGGGGTTGCCGCGGCTGTCGCCGTCCCCGGACGTACGCATCTGGGCCAAGCTCGAGGACCAGAACCCGACCGGCTCGATCAAGGACCGGGCCGCGCTGGCGATGATCGAGCAGGCGGAGAAGGACGGAACGCTCCGGCCCGGCTGCACGATCCTCGAGCCGACCAGTGGCAACACCGGCATCTCACTCGCGATGGCCGCCAAACTGCGTGGTTATCGGCTCGTCTGCGTGATGCCGGAGAACACCTCCGAGGAGCGCCGGCTGTTGCTGCGCATGTGGGGTGCCGAGATCGTGTCGAGCCCGGCCGCGGGCGGCTCGAACGAGGCCGTACGCCAGGCCAAGCGGATCGCCGCCGAGCATCCCGACTGGGTGATGCTCTACCAGTACGGCAATCCCGCCAACGCGCTCGCCCACTACGAGGGCACCGGTCCCGAGATCCTCGCCGACCTGCCCGAGGTCACCCATTTCGTCGCCGGCCTCGGCACCACGGGCACCCTCATGGGCACAGGTCGGTTCTTCCGCGAGCACAAGCCCGACGTACGCATCGTCGCCGCCGAGCCGCGCTACGGCGAGCTCGTCTACGGTCTGCGCAACCTCGACGAGGGCTTCGTGCCCGAGCTCTACGACGCCTCGCTCATCGACGCGCGATTCTCCGTCGGCCCGCGCGATGCCGTGCGTCGCGTACGGGAACTGCTCGAGGCGGAAGGCATCTTCGCCGGCATCTCGACCGGCGCGATCCTGCACGCCGCGCTCGGCCAGGCCGCCAAGTGCGTCAAGGCGGGCGAGCGCGCCGACATCGCCTTCGTCGTCGCCGACGGCGGCTGGAAGTACCTCTCCACCGGCGCGTACGAAGGCACGATCGACGAGGCTGAGGAGAAGCTGGAAGGTCAGCTGTGGGCCTGATCTGGGCCGTGGTCGGCGCCCTGTGCGCGATCGCCTTCCTCTACGTCGTCGTGATGATGATCCGTGAGCAGTTCGCGAGCAATCTGCTCGACGCGTTGCTCGCTGTCATCGAGGTGGGCCTGATCGTGCAGCTCGTCGCCGGGCTGGCCAAGCTGTCGGACGCGCCCGCGGACCTGTCGAAGCCGACCTGGATCGGCTATCTGATCGGGTCGCTGGTGATCCTGCCGGTCGCCTGGGTCTGGTCGCAGGCCGAACGCAGTCGCTCCGGGCTCGGGGTGCTGCTCGTGGGTCTGGCGGTCGTTCCGTTCCTGTTCCTGCGACTGCATCAGGTCTGGACGACCGGTGGCTGAGCCGATGGGGCTGCTCAACCGTAATTTCGGGCGCATCCTGGTCTTCGTCTACGGCGTCCTCGCGCTGAGCGCCACCGGGCGGGCGAGCGTGCAACTGGCCACCAAGTTCCACAAGGCGCCCGGCCCGTACCTCCTCTCCGGCTTCGCCGCGATCGTCTACATCCTCGCCACATGGGCGCTGGGGACCAGCCGCAAGGCGACCGCGGTGGTCGTGGTGACCATCGAGTTCTTCGGGGTCCTGATCGTCGGGGCCACCCATTCCGGCTCGGTGCCGCTCGACAAGCAGACCGTCTGGACCGACTTCGGCAGCGGCTACGGGTACGTCCCGTTGCTGTTGCCGTTCGTGGTGATCTGGTGGCTGTGGTTCAACAGTGACCGGCGCGGGTCTCGGCAGGCTCGACCACCGGAGCACACGGCCGCCGACTGACGCGCAAACGTGACATCGGTCGCGTTCCCTGCCATTCGCTGCACAGGTCGTTACCCTCCATTCATGGCAGCGTCGCCGATCGGCATCTTCGACTCTGGGTTCGGAGGGCTCACCGTCGTCCGGGCGGTAATCGACCAGCTGCCCCACGAGTCGGTGCTCTACCTCGGTGACACCGCCCGCCAGCCGTACGGATCCAAGCCGATCCCCGAGGTGCGCGAGTACGCCCTGGAGTGCCTCGACCACCTCGTCGACCAGGGCGTGAAGATGCTCGTGATCGCGTGCAACTCCGCCTCGGCCGCGGTGCTGCGCGATGCCCGCGAACGTTACGACGTCCCCGTCGTCGAGGTGATCCTGCCGGCCACCCGCAGGGCGGTCGCCGCGAGTCGCAGCGGCAGCATCGGCGTGATCTGCACGCGGGCCACGGCCGACTCGATGGCGTACGACGACGCTTTCGCCGCCGCCCCGCACGTCACCCTGACGACGCGCGCGTGCCCCCGGTTCGTCGACTTCGTCGAAGCCGGCATCACCACCGGCCCTGAGCTGCTCGCTGCCGCGCACGAGTACCTCGACCCGCTCGTGTCCGCGGGCGTGGACACGCTGATCCTCGGGTGCACCCACTACCCGTTGCTGACCGGCGTGATCTCCTACGTCGTCGGCGACTTGGTGACCCTCGTCAGCAGCGCCGACGAATGCGCCAAGGAGGTCTACCGGCAACTGGTCGCCGAGGATCTCGGCGCGGACGACAGCCAGGTGCCGGAACGACGCTTCCTCACCACCGGCCAGCCGGAGGAGTTCGCGGTCGTGGGGCAACGCTTCCTCGGCCCGGAGCTCGTCGGGGTCGCGCAGTTCGCGGGAGGGGCGGTGATCGGATGAGACTCACCGTCGTCGGCTGCTCGGGGTCCTACCCCGGCCCGGACTCGCCGGCCAGCTGCTACCTCCTCGAGGCCGAGCACGAGGGGCGTACGTGGAGCCTCGTACTCGACCTCGGCAACGGCGCGCTCGGCGCGCTGCACCGGTACGCCGACCCGCTCGCGATGGACGCGGTGCTGCTCAGCCACCTGCACGCCGACCACTGCATCGACATCACCAGCTACTACGTGCTGCGCAAGTACCACCCCTCGGGCCCGCGGGCGCCGATCCCGGTCTACGGCCCGGACGGCACGCCGGGGCGGCTCGCCCGGGCGTACGACCTGCCGAAGTCGCCGGGGATGACCGAGGAGTTCGAGTTCCGCTTCTACCCCGACGGCGTTTTTGGGATCGGGCCGTTCTCGATCACTGCCTTCGCCGTCAAGCACCCCGTCCCGGGGTACGCCCTGCGCATCGAGGCCAACGGCAAGGTGCTGACCTATTCCGGCGACACCGGTCCGTGCGAGGCACTCAACGAGGCGGCGCGGGGCGCGGACCTGTTCCTCTGCGAGGCGAGTTTCCTCGAGGGCGCGCCGAACCCGCCCGACCTGCATCTGACCGGCAAGGAGGCCGCCGAGGCCGCTGCGGCTGCCGGGGTCGGCCGGATGATCCTCACCCACGTCCCACCGTGGCACGACGCCCAGCAGGTCTTGGCCGAGGCGGGCGACGGCGGCTACACGGGTCCGTACGAGCTCGCCCAGACCGGGCGCTCGTACGACGTCTGAACTCGAGCTGCCAACGACCGGCTTGTAACCAGGGTCGGGTTGCGCTGAGGGGTCGTTCTGGCCCTTGTGCACAAGCTCTCGTGCTTGTGTACACGCCCCAGGACGCTCCCCGTACGCACCAAGACGTGCATACATCTAAGTGGGTGCAAGTGCGGAATTCGCGCGTTCTGGCCCTTGTGCACAAGCAATAACCCCGCGTTACATGGGTGCGTGCGTGTCCCGCGACGGATCTCCTTGGGGCGTAGGTAAGACTCGGGGCCATGATCACCATCGAGAACCTCTCGAAGCGGTACGGCGCGTTCACGGCTGTGGACGACGTGTCCTTCGTGGCCCAGCCGGGGCGTGTGACCGGTTTCCTGGGTCCGAACGGCGCCGGCAAGTCGACCACGATGCGCATCATGGTCGGGTTGACGCCGCCGGACCACGGCACGGCGACCATCGGTGGTGTCGCCTATCGCGACATCCCCAACCCGGGGCGTCACGTGGGGGTGCTGCTCGACGCGTCGGCGCAAC
>DASVMH010000231.1:0-7392 GCA_036384455.1 Marmoricola sp.
CGGCCTGCTACGCCAATACCTCCCCAAAGGCACCGACCTATCCTTCTACGGCGCCGGAATCCTCGACAACATCGCTGCCGAACTCAACTCCCGCCCCCGCGAACGACACGCCTTCCGCACCCCCGCCGAAGTCCTCAACACCCTGCTATCAGACGATGACACCAACCACGGTGTTGCATGACTGCCTAGATTCCGCCTGCGCCCAGACCCCAAAACTCTGACGCTCAGATGCACCGAGTCCAAAACCCTCGACCCGGCGTTTGGACTCGACGCGTTTCAGCGTCATTCTTTTGGGGTCTCGGCGCAAAAAAGCGTCAGAGTTTTGGGGTCTCAGCGCGTATAGGTGCGGGTGCCGCGGAGATACGTGGAGTGGATCGCGGCGGCGAAGGTGCGCCCGTGCCAGGGGTTGTTCCGCGACAGGGACGCCGAGGCAGCCCGGTCGACGGTCACTGACGCGGCCGGGTCGACGAGGGTGATGTTGGCCGGGGCGCCGGCAACCAATTCGGCACCCTGACCCTCGAGACCGGCGATGCGGGCGGGATTGGCCGACATCACCCTGGCGACATCGGCCCACTCGAACGGGCCGTTCTCGACCATCACCGAGGCGACGACGGGCAACGCGGTCTCCAACCCGAGCATCCCGAAGGCGGCGTCGACGAAGGCGTGTTCCTTGTCGTGGCGGGCATGCGGGGCGTGGTCGGTCGCAACCGCGTCGATGGTGCCGTCGGCCAGAGCTTCGCGCAGCGCAGCGACGTCCTCGTCGGGACGCAGCGGCGGGTTGACCTTGTAGACAGGGTCATAGGCGCCTCGGGCTCCGCCCTCACCGCTGTCGTCGCCGGCGAGCAGGTCCGTGGTGAGCAGCAGGTGGTGCGGTGTCACCTCGGCTGTCACAGCCCAGTGCCCATCGAGTTTGGCTTGGGCCTTGGCCCAGCGGATCACCTCGACGCTGCCGGCGGTCGACACGTGGGCCACGTGCAGGCGGGAGTTGGTGTGTCGGGCGAGCATCACGTCGCGAGCGACGATCACCTCCTCCGCGATGCCGGGCCATCCGGGAAGGCCGAGCCGTCCGGAGATCTCGCCCTCGTGACAGCAGGCCGACTGGCCGGCGAGCGCCGGGTCCTGCGAGTGCTGGCTGATCACGCCGCCGAAGGCGCGTACGTACTCCAGCGCACGCCGCATCACCCTTGCATCACCCACGCACTTGCCGTCGTCGGAGAAGACCCGCACCTTGGCCGCGGAGCGCGCCATCAGGCCGAGCTCGGCGAGCTCCTCCCCCGCCAGGCCCTTGGTGACAGCACCGATCGGTTGCACGTCCACCAGACCGGCCGCACGGCCCAGCGCGAACACATGCTCGGCCGCCTCGGCGGTGTCGGTCACAGGGTTGGTGTTGGCCATCGCGAGGACGGCCGTGAAGCCACCTGCGGCTGCGGCACGGGACCCGGTCAACACCGTCTCGGCGTCCTCCCGGCCCGGCTCACGCAGGTGGGTGTGCAGATCGACCAGGCCCGGCAGCGCGATCAACCCGTTGGCGTCGATGACCTCGTCCGCCTTGCCCGACACGGACCCCACCTCGCGGATCACCCCGTCGTCGAGGAGCAGGTCGGCGGCATCCCCGCCCAGCAGGCGGGCTCCCTTGATCAGGACACTCATGAAGGGTTCTCCCCCGCGAGAAGGTGGTAGAGCACGGCCATGCGCACGGCGACGCCGGCGGAGACCTGCTCGAGGACGGCGGACTGAGCGGCATCGGCCGCGTCCGCGGCGATCTCCAGGCCGCGGTTCATCGGCCCCGGGTGGCAGATCGGCACGTCCGGCCCGAGGACGGCGAGCCGCTCGCGGGTCAGGCCGTAGCCGACGGTGTATTCGCGCGGGCTCGGGAAGAAGCCACCGCTCATCCGCTCCTTCTGCACCCGCAACATCATCACGGCGTCGGCTTTGGGCAGCACCTCGTCGAGGTCGTACGACGTGGTGAAACCCGCGTCCGCCGACCAGGCCCCGACCCCCGCCGGCATCAGCGTCGGCGGGGCCACCACCGTGACCTCCGCGCCCAACTTGGTCAGGCACTGCACATTGCTGCGGAAGACCCGGCTGTGGGTCAGGTCGCCGACGATCGCGACGTGCTTGCCCTCGAGGCTGCCCAATGAACCGTCGTTGCCGAAGCGTCGCTGCAACGTGTACGCGTCGAGCAGCGCCTGGCTGGGGTGTTCATGTGTCCCGTCGCCGGCGTTGATCACGACCGCATCGACCCATTCGGAGACCTGTGCCGCCGCGCCGGAGGCGGAGTGCCTCATCACCAGGGCGTCGACGCCCATGGCGGTGATCGTCAGCACCGTGTCGCGCAGGCTCTCCCCCTTGGACGTCGAGCTGCCCTTGCCGGTGATGTTGATCGTGTCGGCCGAGAGCCACTTGCCGGCGATCTCGAAGCTGGACCGGGTGCGGGTGGAGTCCTCGAAGAACAGGTTGATGATCGTGCGCCCGCGCAGCGCCGGCAGCTTCTTGACGTCGCGGTGCTGCACCTCGTGCATCTCCAGCGCGGTCGCGAACAGCGCCTCGATGTCGTCGGTGGTCAGGTCGTCGATGGACAGCAGGTGCTTGTTCATGCGATCCACACCCCTTCGACGTCGTCGTACTCCTCGAGCCGGACCAGCACCCGTTCGGTGCGCGCGCTCGGGAGGTTCTTGCCGACGTGGTCGGCGCGGATCGGCAGCTCGCGATGGCCCCGGTCGACGAGCACGGCGAGGCGTACGACATCGGGGCGGCCCAGGTCGTTGAGCGCGTCCAGCGCGGCCCTCACCGTGCGTCCGGAGTAGAGCACGTCGTCGACGAGGACGACGGTGCGGCCGTCGACGCCGGCGACCGGTACGTCCGTGTGCTGCGGGCCGCGGGTGGGCTGCTGCCGCAGGTCGTCGCGGTACAGCGTGATGTCGAGTGCGCCCACAGGCACTTCGGTGCCCTCGGTCGCGGCGATCCGCGCGGCGATCCGCTTGGCGAGGCCGACGCCGCGCGTCGGGATGCCGAGGAGGACCAGATCGTCGGCACCCTTGTTGTGCTCGAGGATCTCGTGCGAGATGCGCGTCAGCGCGCGGGTGATGTCGCCCGCGTCGAGGACGACCCGTCCCTGGGGTGGTTCGGCCGGGGTGTTCACCCGGGACCTCCTTCTCCGCCTCACGGGACGGCTCGTTAAAGGATGTCTGCGGGCGACAGGTTACCCGAGTCGGGGGCCTACATGCAGGCGCGCTTGATCGCGCGCTTGTTCAGCGCGCTGCCGTGCGGGGTCTCGCCGCAGAGGGCCACGCCACGGTGGAGGTGACCGAGGACCGTGAAGGTGCCGCTGTAGGTGACCACCTTCGAGCCGTCGTTCATCCCCTCGCCGCAGATCTTCGCGGACCAGGTGCCCTGATAGAGGGTCGCCCCGGCGTAGACGAGGTATTGCCGGTTGCCCTTGCCCTGCGGCAGCTTCCACTGGGCGTGCACCGAAGCCGGGAGCACACGCACGGACGCACCCGACACCGTCGCCGCGACCGACTTCTTCAGGCCGGGTGTGATGACCGCGTCGCCCGGAGTCGTGACGCGGACCCCGAGGTGGGGTGTCGGCTCGTCGGGTCGCAGGGCACCGCCGCCGTTCGCGCTCCCCGCGGGCGGCAGACCGATCCGGGCGCCGTACAAGACGACGGGGTGGACCCGGTCGAGGGTCTTGCGGGTCTTCGGGTAATAGCCCTTGACCGTGCAGGCGGCCGTGCTCGCGGATGCAGTCGCGTGGGTCGGGGACGCGGTTGCGGTCGGGGATGCCGGTGCAGCGGCGTCGTGGGACGAGGTCCCTCCCCCGCATCCCGTCGCTGCCAGGGCGAGCGCCCCGAGAACCAGACCGAGCCTGCGCATATCTACCTCCGTGGTCGTGATGGAGCCCGAGACGATTCGCGGGCTCAGCTGGTCAGACGCTCCCGGTCCCGGGAAACGTTGCCCAGGATCCCGTTGACGAAGCCGGCGGAGTCATCGGTCGAGAGCTCGCGCGCGAGGTTGACCGCCTCGCTGATCGCCACCGCGTCGGGGACGTCGTCGACGAAGAGCAGCTCGAAGATGCCGATCCGCAAGATGTTGCGGTCCACGGCGGGCATCCGGTCGAGGGTCCAGCCCTCGGAGTACTGCGCGATGATCTCGTCGAGCCGCGCCGCGTGCGCGACCACGCCGTCGACCAGCGTCCGGGTGTGCTCGTTGACCACCCCGTCGAACTCGTCGAGCTCCTCAGTGGCCGGGCGGCCGCGCAACTCCGCCGCGTAGAGCGCGTCCAGGGCGCGCTTACGCGCCTTCGAACGGGCGCTCACTCAGGCCTTGACCCGGCCGAGGTACGAGCTGTCGCGGGTGTCGACCTTGACCTTCTCGCCCTGGTTGACGAACAGCGGGACCTGGATCTCGTGCCCGGTCTCGAGCGTCGCCGGCTTCGTACGCCCGGTGGCGCTGTCGCCGGCCAGGCCGGGCTCGGTGAAGGTGATCTCGAGCTCGACCGAGGCGGGCAGTTCGACGAAGAGCACCCGGCCCTCGTTGGTGGCGACGATCGCCTCCTGGTTCTCGAGCATGAAGTTCTTGGCGTCGGCGACGATCTCCGGCGGGACCTCGAGCTGGTCGTACGTCCCGGTGTCCATGAAGACGTAGGACGTGCCGTCGTTGTAGAGGTACTGCATCGTGCGCCGGTCGACCGTCGCGGTCTCGACCTTGGTGCCGGCGTTGAAGGTCTTGTCGACGTTCTTGCCCGACTCGACGTTGCGCAGCTTGGTGCGGACGAACGCGGGGCCCTTGCCCGGCTTGACGTGTTGGAACTCCACGACCTGCCACAACCCGTTGTCGATGTTGAGGACCATGCCGTTCTTGAGGTCGTTCGTGGTTGCCATGCGGGTAGGAATTCCTTCACTGGAGCGAGCAGTCGAGAGGCCGGTACGGGCCAGCCGCAGAGTCTACCTGCGGCCGACCCGCCCTCGGGCACGTGCCTCAGCTGAGCTCCCACACCACCCGGATCTGCACCTTGAGATCCTTCTGGCCGGCCTTGATCGGGACCGTCGCGGTGTCCGCGCGCAGTCCCTTCAGCGCGCTCGCGTACTCGAGCCGCTGTGGCTGCGGCGCCACCGTGCTGACCTCCTTCAACGACAGCACGCGCCCGAGCTTCTGGCCGCCGGCGGTCGCGTACTCCGAGGCTTTCATCCGAGCGTCGGCCACCGCCGCCCTACGCGCCCTGGCCAGCAGGGCGTCCCGATCGGCGATCCCGAGGCTGACGCTGCTGACCCGGACGGCGTTACCGCCGGCCGTGGTGGCGGCCGAGAGGGTGGCGCCCGCCTTGCGCAGGTCGTCGACCTTGATCCGCGCGCTCTGGCTCGCGTGATAGCCGACCAGACGGGGCGTGCTGCTGCTGTAGTCGTACGACGGCGTCACCGAGACCCCGGTGGTCTGCATGTCGGCCTTCTTCACACCTTGCTTTCCGAGCGCGGCGTACACGCTCTTCATCGTGCTGCTGGCCCCGTCCATCGCCGCCGAGACGTCACTGCGGGTGACGGAGACGCGGACGGTGAAGCTCAGCTGGTCCGGTACGCCGGTGACGACTCCGTCGCCGGTCATCACGATGCTGGGCCGCGTGGTCTCGGCCGGCGGTGTGGCGCCGTCGTCGTTCCCGCCGGCTCCGAGCGCGAGCGCGCCCAGCACCACCGCGAGCACCGCGACGGCACCCACCCCCACGATGGCAGCGATCCAGCCCCTGCCCTTCGACTCTCCCATGACGTGTCGCCTCTCTCGCTCGGCCCGTTTCGGGCAGTTGCGTTGAGACGTTCCGCGGGGCTGTCCGGTTCCCTACGATGCGGTCATGACGTCATCGGCCGAGCCACGGACCCGACTGCTCAGTCCCCTGGACCAGATGTTCGTCCGGATGGAGTCGCCGCGCACCCCGATGCACATCGGCGCCCTGGCCATCTTCCAACTGCCCGAAGGCGCGCCGGCCGACTTCGTACGCATGCTGCACTCGGGCTTCTCGGAGATGTCGTGGCTGCCGTTCCCGTACGACAGCGTGCTGTCCGGGCTGCCGATCGCCGATGCGGTCCGGTGGAAGGCGGTCCGGCCCGACCCGTCCTACCACGTACGCCTGGACGCACTGCCGTCCCCGGGCACCGAGGCCGACCTCGGCCGGCTCGTCGAACGCCTCCACTCCCGGCCGCTGGATATGACCCGGCCGTTGTGGGAGGCGCACATCATCGAGGGTCTCGAGGGCAACCGGTTCGCGTTCTACTTCAAGGCCCATCACAGCGCGACCGACGGCATGGGTGCGGTCGAGACGATCAAGGCCTGGCTGAGCACCGACCCGGAGGGGTTGCCCCCGGTGGGCGCCGAGGAGCCGCTGCGGCCGCTCTCCCTTTTCGAGAAGCTGACGATCATCCCGCGGCGCGCGGCCACCGGGACGGTCGCGACGATGGAGGTCATCGGCAAGGTCGTCGACATGACGATGGGGGCGAACTCCACGGTCCTCGCCGCCCTCAAGACGCCCCGCTCGCTCTTCAACCAGCGGGTCACCCAGCACCGCCGGGTCGCCAAGCAGGCGCTGTCCTTGGACACCCTGCGTGCGGTCGCCAAGGCCAACGACAGCACCGTCAACGACATCGTGCTGGCCTCGCTCGGTGGCGCGTTCCGGCGCTATCTCCTCGAGCAGGAGGCGCTGCCCGAGGCGAGCCTGAACGCGTCCGTACCCGTCGGCTTCGACCGCGACGAGACCACCCGCAACGCCGCCGCCGGTTTCGTCGCCCCGCTGGGCACCGCCACCGAGGATCCCCGCGAGCGGGTCGCACTGATCAACGCCGCGACCAAGCGCGCCAAGAAGGACATCGACGCGCTGAGCCCGGCCGCTGCGGAGTACTTCTCGCTCATCGGGCTGGTCCCGCTCGCGCTCGCCCAGAAGTCCGGCGCCCTGGCGAAGATGCCGCCGATCTTCAACCTGACCGTCTCCAACGTGGTGCTCTCCAAGGAGCCGCTCTATCTCCTCGGCGCCCGCCTGGAGCAGATGGTGCCGATCTCGTTCCTCGTCGACGGCTACGGCCTCAACGTCACCCTGATCGGCTACACCGACACGGTCTCGCTGGGCTTCGTCGGCTGCCGGGACACGATCCCGCACCTCCAGCGCCTGGCGACCTACACCGCCGACGCCCTCGAGGAGCTCGCCGCGGCATCTCTCTAGCTGGCGGCCAGGAGTTCGAGGGCGAGGCGATAGCCGTCGATGCCCTGTCCGGCGATGGTGCGCAGGGCGTGGGGTTCGACGTACGAGGTGTGTCGGAACTCCTAGGGCCGCTGCTTGGGGTCGGAGATGTGCACCTCGACCAGCGGCGCGGTGAGCTGGGCGCAGGCGTCGTAGAGGGCCAACGAGTAGTG